>NZ_JANLOH010000096.1:0-56758 GCF_025466155.1 Pseudomonas sp. 13B_2.1_Bac1
CGCGGCGCCCCCCGGCGGGGGCAAACCCCCCCCCCCCCCCCCCCCCACCCCGGCTCCCACATTGATCGTGTTACGCCTTCAAGGTACGGGTCATGCGCAGCGCGAGCACACTACCGGCAACAATCACCGCCGCCAGCAGGTACAGCGCCACATCCGTGGAGCCGGTGGCATCTTTCACAAAGCCGACGATATACGGGCTGAGGAAGCCGGCCATCTGCCCCATGGAGTTGATCAACGCCAAACCACCCGCCGCCGCACCTGCACTGAGCATGGCGGTCGGCACTGGCCAGAACATCGGCAGGCCGGTGAGGGCGCCCATCGTTGCGATGGTCAGGCCGAGGATGGCAATGGCCGGGGTGGTGGCGAAATTCACCGCGATCACCAGGCCAATCGCGCCCATCAACATCGGCACCACCAAGTGCCAGCGGCGCTCTTTGCGCAAGTCCGCCGAACGACCGACCAGCAACATGAAGACTGCGGCCAGCAGGTAAGGGATCGCGCTGAGCCAGCCAATCACCAGGTTATCGCTGAACCCCAGGTTCTTGATGATCGACGGCAGCCAGAAGTTGATCGCGTACACGCCGCTCTGGATGCAGAAGTAAATCAGGCCGAACGCCCAGATCGCCGGATTCTTGAACACTTCCGCCAACGAGTCGGTGGTGGTTTTCGGCTTGTTCGCCAGGTCCGTCGCCTGGTCGGCTTCCAGCACCGCGCGTTCGTGCGGCGTGAGCCACTTGGCGTTGGCGAAGCTGTCGCTGAGCAGGAAGTAGGCGAGGGCGCCGAGGATCACGGTCGGGATGCCCTGCAGCAGGAACATCCACTGCCAGCCCGCCAGGCCGCCTTGGCCGGCGGCGAAGTGGTTGAGGATCCAGCCGGAAAACGGGCTGCCGAGCAAGCCGGACACCGGGATCGCCGACATGAACAGCGCCATGATCCGCCCACGGCGGAAGGTCGGGAACCACTGCGAGAGGTACAGCACCACACCCGGGAAGAAGCCGGCTTCGGCGGCACCGGTAAACAGGCGCAGGGTGTAGAAATGCGTCGGCGTGGTGACGAACAGCAGACAGGTGGACAAGGTGCCCCAGACGATCATCATCAGCGCGATCCAGCGCCTCGGACCGAATTTGGTCAGCGCCAGGTTGCTCGGCACGCCGCACAGCACGTAGCCGATAAAGAAGATCCCGGCACCCAGGCCGTACACGGTTTCGCTGAATTTCAATGCATCGAGCATCTGCAACTTGGCGAAGCCAACGTTTACCCGGTCGAGGTAGTTGAACAGATAGCAGATGAAAATGAAGGGGATCAGGCGCAGGGTAATGCGCTTGTAGATGGCGTTTTTATCGTCATCGGTGGCCAGTGTGGCAGCGGCGCTCTGTGACATGGGGAGTCTCTCTTTATTATGATTTTTCGCGATGCGCAGGTAACGTTGATCGCCCAAAGAGTCTCAGCCACGTGGCAGGGTGCTGTCTTTGTGCTTGCGCACAGTGAAGCATCAATTGCGCTGTGCTGATGAACAACCTGCGTTTTCAAGCACTTCTTTCAAGGAGATGGCCCCATGTTCGAGCTGGATCATGACCTGGCTCAGGATATCGTCGATCGCACCATGGCGATCCTGCCGCACAACGTCAATGTCATGGACAGCCAGGGCCTGATCCTTGGCAGCGGTGAACCGGAGCGCATCAATACCCGCCACGAGGGCGCGCAACTGGTCCTGGCCAATGGGCGCGTGGTCGAGATCGACGGGCAGACCGCCAAGCACCTCAAGGGCGTGCAGCCGGGCATCAACCTGCCGCTGATGCACGACCAGCGTCTGATCGGCGTGCTGGGCATCACCGGTGAGCCGGAAGGGCTGCGCACTTACGCCGAGCTGGTGCGCATGACCGCCGAGATGCTCGTCAGCCATCGGCACCAGCAGGTCGAACAGCAATGGCGACGCCAGCGCTGCGATGACTTGCTGGCCTTGCTGCTCGCCGACACTGGCGACTCGCCGCGCCTGGTGGACGAGGCGCAACAACTGGGCCTCAAGCCGCAGCTGCCGCGCACCCCGTACTTGTTCGAGCTGGGTGTGGGGCAATCGGCGGAGGCGTTGAGTGCCTGGCTGACCTCGCGCTATCCGGACAGCTGGTGTGTCAGCTCGGCGCAGTTTTCGCTGCTGTGGTGCCGGCCCGCCGCGCTGCAGGTCGACAATCCGCGCTTGTTGGAAAAGCTCGAAGGCCTTGGTTGGCACATTCTGCGCGTGGCCGTGGGCGGGCAAGCCGATGGCTTGGCGGGGCTGCGCCGCTGTTACCGGCGTGTCGGTGATCTGCTCGCGTATGGGCGCGATATCCTGCCGCAATCGCGGCTGCTGACCCTCAACCGTTATCGCCTGCCCGTCATGCTCTGGCGCCATCGCAACGATGATGCCCTGGACGAATTGCTCAAGCCTCTGCACAAGGTGCTGGCGAAAGACACCAACGGCCAGTTGCTCGCGACCTTGCGCAGTTGGTGCGACCACGACGGGCAAAGCCAGGCGTGCGCCGACGCCCTCGGCATTCATCGCAATAGCCTGCGTTATCGCATGGAGCGCATCGCTGAGCTGAGCGGCGTTGATCCGCTGACCCTGGACGGCATGCTGGCGCTGTACCTCGGCGTACAGCTGCTGCCCCAGGCTTTGTCGGAATGAACAACAAACCTGAGCCAGACTTGTGCATCAGACCGGCGTCATTCCCGAAGCCAACTGGCAGCATGGGCGTCATAAAAACCGGAGAAAGCCCATGAAAATCATCATCGCCCCCGACTCGTTCAAGGACAGCCTGAGTGCCGAGGGCGTCGCCCAGGCCATTGCCGCCGGGCTGGCGCAGGTCTGGCCGGATGCGCAGAGCGTCTTGTGCCCCATGGCGGACGGTGGTGAAGGGACGGTGGATGCGGTGCTCGCGGCCTGCAACGGCGAGTTGCGGCGCCAGGCGGTGCGGGGCCCGTTGGGGGCCACGGTGCAAGCGCGTTGGGGGTGGTTGGCTGACAGCCACACCGCGATTATCGAAATGGCCGAAGCCAGCGGCCTGCAACTGGTGCCGCCGGGCCAGCGGGACGCCTGCAGCAGCAGTACGTTCGGCACCGGTGAGCTGATCCGCGCCGCCCTCGACCTGGGTGCCCAGCGCATCATCCTGGCGATTGGCGGCAGCGCCACCAACGATGGCGGGGCCGGCGCGATGCAGGCGCTCGGCGTGCAATTGTTCGACGCCGATCACCAGGCCCTGGCGCCCGGTGGCTTGGCCTTGGCTGGACTGGCGCGGATCAGCCTGGAGAACCTTGACCCACGGCTGGCGCAGGTACGCTTTGAAATCGCCGCCGATGTGAATAATCCACTGTGCGGCCCCCATGGCGCGTCGGCGATTTTCGGTCCGCAAAAAGGCGCCAATCCCGAGCAGGTGCAGCAGCTGGACGCCGCCCTCGGGCACTTCGCCGACCAATGCGCCCAGGTGTTGCCCAAGGATGTACGCGATGAGCCCGGCAGCGGCGCCGCCGGCGGCCTGGGTTTTGCCGCCAAGGCGTTTCTCGGGGCGCAGTTCCGGGCCGGGGTGGACGTGGTCGCCGAGCTGGTCGGCCTGGACGACGCTGTACGGGGCGCCGACCTGGTGATCACTGGTGAAGGCCGCTTCGACGCCCAGACCCTGCGCGGCAAAACCCCGTTCGGGGTCGCGCGCATTGCCCGCCAACATGGGGTGCCGGTGATTGTCATCGCTGGCACCCTGGGCGATGGCTACGAACAGATGTACGCCCACGGTGTGAATGCCGCGTTTGCCTTGCCATCGGGCCCGATGAGCCTGGAGCAGGCCTGCAGTGAAGCCCCGCGATTGTTGGCCGAGCGCGCGGCGGATATTGCGCGGGTATGGCGCACGGCTGCCGGGCGCTGACTTGAACCCTTGAACATGGGACAATCCGCGCCTTTTTGACACGGAGAGTCCCCATGCTGCGCCCCGCATTCCTGGCCATGCTGCTGGCTGGTATCAGCCCTCACGTCCTCGCCCAACCCGCGACTGAAACCGTACCGCTGCTGCGGGAAATCAAAAACTGGGTCACCGGTTGCGACAACTTGCGCAATTGCCACGCGCTCAGTTCACCCAGCGGCGTCGATGAAGAAGACTACAGTTCGCTGACCCTGCATATCTTTCACCAGGCAGGCCCCGAAGGGTACTTGCGCCTGCGCTTTGATCACCGCGGCGAAGACCTCGACCTTTCCACCTTGCTGCTGGATGGCCAACCCTTGGGGCAGGCATTGACGCGCGACTTGCATGTGGAGCTGGACGATGAAGGCGGCGATCCCGAGATGCACTTCTACAGCGTCATCGAGGACGCGCCGGCGCGGCGCTGGTTGCAGCGGTTGCGCAATGGCCAGCGCCTGCAATTGCTCGGCGATGACAACGCGAAGGTGTCGCTGAGCGGGCTGAGTGCTTCGCTGTTGTTGATGGACGCGGTGCAGGGGCGGGTAGACAACGTCACCGCGCTGGCCCGGCCGGGCAAGGCCGCTGCCAGCGAGGTGCCGGCTCGCCAGCCGACCCCGGTGCTGCGCAAGTTCCCGACCGCCCCCGCACTGACCGCGCAAGAACAGGCCGGCCTGGCTGCAGCGGCGATCAAGGCGCTGACCAACACCGACACTGAAATGAAACCCGACGCCGAGGCCGGGGCCTTGAGTGCCGACCAGGCCATGATGGTGGTGCGCACTGACTGCGCGGCCTACAACTGCGAGTACGAAATCAGCAGCCGTGAGCGCAAGTCGCCTTACACCGAAACGTTGCTGAGCATTCAGCCTTTGCCGTTGGACGGCGCCGCGTTCGAAGGCTCCGTGGGGTATGACGAAACCACCGGCACCTTGAGTTATTTCTACAAGCTGCGCGGGATCGGTGATTGCGGTGCGGGCGGGGTCTGGGTCTTTGACGGCAAGGCGTTCCAGTTGCGTGAGTTTAAGATGATGCCGCGCTGCACCGGGACCCCCTACGGGGATTGGCCGGCGTTGTGGACAACCCTGCCGGCGCCCTAGCCAGGCAGCGCGTATGGCCTCTACACTGGTCGGCCACGTGTCTTTCAAAGGATGAAACACCATGCACGCCCCTGAACCGCATATCGTGATCCAGCGCTTTGGCGAAACCCACCTCGAAGGCGTGGCTGCGCTCTATAACGATCCGGCCGTGTGCCGACAGGTGCTGCAGATGCCGTTTCAGTCGGTAGAGGCCTGGCGCAACAAGCTGGTCACCGACAATGAGCGCCGGCTACAACTGGTCGCCGTGCAGGGCGGCGAGGTCATTGGCCAGCTGGGCCTGGAACAGTACCCGCGCGTGCGCCGGGCGCATGTCGGCTCGTTCGGCATGGGCGTGGCTCCGGCCTGGCAGGGCAAGGGCGTCGGTTCGCGCTTGTTGGCCGCCGCGCTGGACGTGGCCGACAACTGGATGAACCTGCGCCGCGTGGAACTGACGGTGTACGCCGACAACGAAGCCGCGCATCACCTGTATCGCAAGTTTGGCTTCGAAGTCGAAGGGCACATGCGCGACTACGCCCTGCGTGACGGTGTTTTTGTCGACACCTTGAGCATGGCGCGCCTGCGCCAATCGGCTTAATCCTGCAGTGCAAACGCCACCGCAGCCTGTGCATGCAGCTCGGTGGTGTCCAGCAGCGGCAGCGTGCTGTGCTCGGGCTTGACCAGCAGGCTGATTTCCGTGCAACCGAGGATGATCGCCTGGGCGCCCCGTGCGGCCAGGCCTTCGATCACCCGCAGGTAGACCGCGCGTGACGCATCGCTGATCACGCCGACACACAACTCGTCATAGATGATCCGGTGCACGGCCTGGCGCTCGTCGGCGTCGGGCACCAGCACGGTCAGGCCCTGGGCGGCGAGGCGCGCCTTGAGAAAGTCCCGCTCCATGGTGAATGCCGTGCCAAGCAAGCCGACGGTCAGCGTGCCGGCGGCCACGGCAGCGGCGCCGGCCGCGTCGGCGATATGCAGGAAGGGAATCGACACTGCCGCCTCGATGCGCGGCGCGACCAAATGCATGGTGTTGGTACACAACACCACACACTCGGCGCCCCCGGCCTGCAGGCGAAGCGCGGCATCTTCGAGGATCAGCGCGGCGTCATCCCAGCGCCCGGCATGCTGGGCTTGTTCCATCGGGCCGAAATCCACGCTGTACATCAACAGTTGCGCCGAGCGCAGCGGGCCGAGCTGGTCGCGCACGCGCTGGTTGATGATGCGGTAGTACTCGGCGCTGGACTCCCAGCTCATGCCGCCGATAAGGCCGATGGTGCGCATGCGATGCTCCTGACAAGGAAAGTCGCTTCACCTTACCCAGCGGCTGCCGAATAGTCATACGCAGTTGTCAGCCAAATGACCGGTGCAGTTTTACATGTCCTGGTTGACCCACCCCGGCCTGGGTTCTTCCGGGGCCACCGCCTGGATGCGTTTGCCGGTGGCCAACTCCACCCGCTGCGCGACTTCCGGGTCGTCGGCGAACGGCAGCAGACTGGCATCATCCAGGCTGCTCTCGGATTGCCCACGCAGGCAGTACTCCACCGACGCATACAGGCACAGGACCATCAGAAAACCCCACATCTCAAGCAATCCGCGCATCAAGCTGGGCCAAGCGCAGGTCGGCGACCCGCACGGTGCGCCAAGTGTTGTAGGCCATCAGCAACATACCCGTCAGAAAAAACACCCCACCCGCAAAGCGCACTACAAATCCCGGGTGGCTGGCCTGCAAGGCTTCGACAAACGAGTAGGTGAGGGTGCCGTCGTCGTTGACTGCCCGCCACATCAGGCCCTGCGTAATGCCGTTGACCCACATCGAGGCGATGTACAGCACTGTGCCGATGGTCGCCAGCCAGAAGTGCAGGTTGATCAACGCCACGCTGTGCATCTGCTCGCGGCCAAACACCTTGGGGATCATGTGGTACAGCGAGCCGAACGTGATCATCGCGACCCAGCCCAGGGCGCCGGCATGCACGTGGCCGATGGTCCAGTCGGTGTAGTGGGAGAGGGCGTTGACGGTCTTGATCGCCATCATCGGCCCTTCAAAGGTCGACATGCCGTAGAACGCCAGGGACAGCACCAGAAAGCGCAGGATCGGGTCGGTGCGCAATTTATGCCAGGCGCCGGACAGGGTCATCATGCCGTTGATCATCCCGCCCCAGCTGGGCGCGAGCAGGATCAGCGACATTGCCATGCCGAGCGATTGCGCCCAGTCCGGCAGGGCGGTGTAGTGCAGGTGGTGAGGGCCGGCCCAGATGTACAGGGTGATCAGCGCCCAGAAGTGCACGATGGACAGGCGATAGGAATACACCGGACGTCCGACCTGTTTCGGTACGAAGTAGTACATCATCCCAAGAAAGCCGGTAGTCAGGAAAAATCCCACGGCGTTATGCCCGTACCACCACTGCACCATGGCGTCGGTAGCCCCCGAATACAGCGGATAGGACTTGAACCAGTCCACCGGGATCGCCAGGTGATTGGCCACATGCAACATGGCGATCACCAGGATAAACGCGCCAAAGAACCAGTTGCCGACGTAGATATGCCGAGTTTTGCGCTGGACCACGGTGGTAAAAAACACCACCGCATAGGCGACCCACACCACCGTCATCCACACTGCGCCGGTAAACTCGATCTCGGCGTATTCCTTGGTGGTGGTGTAGCCCAGCGGCAGGCTGACCAGCATGATCACAATCACCGACTGCCAGCCCCAGAAGGTAAACGCGGCGAGGCTGTCGGAAAATAGCCGGACCTGGCAGGTGCGCTGCACCGCGTAGTAGCTGGCGGCAAATTGTGCGCTGCCGGCAAAGCCGAAGATCACCAGGCTGGTGTGCAACGGTCGCAACCGGCCGAAGGTGGTCCACGGCAGGTCCAGGTTCATCTCGGGCCAGACCAGTTGCGAGGCGATCCACACGCCCATGGCCATGCCCACCACGCCCCACACAAGGGTGGCGATCACGAATTGGCGGACGACTTTATAGTTATAGGCCTGCCCGGTTGTTGCTGTACTCATGCTCAGTCCTCCCACGGTTCCAAGTGGCGGGCACTGTAGGAAACAGCGGAAAAACAAAACAGGCTCAGAAAAACCTGATTACAGCGGATCAGTTGATTTGGGCTGAAAACACGGCTCGCGCGCGATCTGATCCGGTTTTTATCGCCGGGCCTGGATCTTCTACGACCTGCGCCGCAGGTGCATAGTTACCGCCGCCCCAGCGCGCCCACGGGTTTAGCGGTGTTAATCGTACGGTGAGTGGCCGCATCTGCCATGATCAGGCTTCGCAATCTGGCTCACCCAAGGAAATCCGCAATGGACGATGTACAGCAACTGGGCGAGATGCTTCGTCATTACGCTGATAGCGAAGCGCACAAAAAACAACAATTTGACCTGCAGTCGGCGCGCTGGACGCACAAGCTCAGCGAGTTGTTCGGGCAGATCGAGCAGTGGCTCGAACCGGTCAAGCAGGTGGGGTTGCTCGAGGTCCACCGTGAGCCCTATGTGGCCAGCGGGCCGAGCGTGCCGGTCGAGGCCTCGACCTTCAAGACCGAGAAGCTGACCGTGCAGATCACCGGCAAACCGGTGGAGTTCGTGCCGGACGTGATGGGCGTGGGCGGCTTGATTTCCGTGGCCGTGATGGGCCTGACCGCTGCGCGCCACGGCAGTGTGTCGCTGGTGCTGGCGGCGGATAAAAATGACTGGATCTGGAAGAAAACCAACGGCCTGAAAGACCCGGACACTTTTGCCTTCGACGCCAACTTCCTCGCCTCGCAATTGCAGAGCCTGATTCCGCGCGAACGCGGCTGAGGCACACGCCGTTCGCCGGCACGTCGGTGCCGACTGAGGACGTGTCTATTTCAGCGCCGGGTCGCCGGGGTTGAGCGCCTTCCAGCTTTGCAGCACGGCCTGCGCCTTGGGTTCCTGGCCATTTTCCAGGTAGTACTGGATCAGCGACAGCCGCGCAGTGCGGTGATAGGGCTGACGCTTGAGCAGGTCTTCCAACTGCTCGCAGGCTGGCTCGACCTGACCGCTGTCATGCAGGGCCACGGCCAGTACGTACGCAAACTGGGCGTTGGCCGGGTCCAGTCGTGCCGCTTGGCGCAGGTAGGGCATGGCCTTGGCGGTGTCGCCAGCGCGAATCCGCATCAAGCCCTGGGTGTGCTGCAACAGCGGCGCGTCGGGGTGCAGTGCCAGCTGCTCGGCGATCAACGCGCGTGCTTCGTCCGCGCGACCATTGGCTTCAAGCCACTGGGCGAGGGTCACCAATGCCGGGAAAAAGTCCGGATCGCGCAATAACGCGGCGCGCAGCTGCGCCTCGACCCGGTCGCCACGGCCGCTGGCCTGGTAGAGCATCGCCAGGTTGAGGTTGGCTTCGGCGCGTTCCTGCAGGCTCAACTGCACCTGTTCGTATTCGGCGATGGCCTTGTCCCAGGCCGGGCCCTGTCCCGGCACACTCAGCAGATCGCGCGCGGCGAGGATGCGCACGGCGCGCACCGGATCCTTGAGCAATGGCCCATACAGCGCGACACGCTCCGGTGGCGGCAACAACGCGCTGACCGCACGCACGGCACTTTCGCGCACCTGCGGGGCGGCGTTGGCCAGGTCCCTGGTTGCCAGCTTCAGCGCTTGTTCGCTCGGGTAGTTGGGCAACTCCATCAACATCGTCGCGCGCTGGATCGCCGGCAGGTTGCTGCGCGCCAGTTGGTCATACAGCGCCTGGGCCGCACCGGGCTGGCCCCCGCGAATCAGCGCCATGCTGTCCGCGTAGCTGGGAGCGCGCAGTACGTCACGCGCGCCGGCGGGGATGCTGAAGCTGTGGTCGTGCCGCAAATCGTTGCCCATGTAGAACTTGCCGGGCATATGGCAATCGACGCAGAACGAACCGGGTTGCCCTGGTGGCAGCCGCGTGTGTTCGCTGGACTCGTAGTTTTTTGCCTGCAAGCCACGCCCGTCCACCGTAGCGATCGGGGTTTTGCCTGCCGGGTTATGGCACTGCAGGCATACGCCATTGCCTGGGGCCTTGAGCTCGGCGCTGTGGGGGTTGTGGCAATTGCTGCAGCGCACGCCTTTTTCGGCCATTTTGCTTTGGGCGAACGAGCCGTGTTCAAACACTTCGTCCTTGATCTTGCCGTTCAGGGCATACAGCTCGCGGGTCAACACGCTGGGCAGGTAGTCGTCCATCAGGCGCTTGCCCACGGTGAAACCATCGCCCAGCGGCGCACGGCGTGCATGGCAGCGGGCGCAGGTTTCGAGTTCGACGGTGGCGTCCTTGTCTTTCAAATCCACGGCAAACCCGGCGTGCACCGCATCAGTGTTTTTGGCGGTCCACTGCAGGTGGTTGGAGGCAGGGCCATGACAGGCCTGGCAGCCCACGCCGAGGCTGTTCCATTGACTGTTAAAGCGGTTGTTGAGCGCATCGAAGTTGCGTTTGTAGCCGGTGGTGTGACATTCCACGCACATGAAGTTGGCGTTCTGGTTGGGTTTGCTCCAGTGCAACGGGTTCTTGAAGTTGACGCCTTGGCCTGGATAGAGATGAAACCAGCGGCCATTCTGTGTATCCCAGGCCACGCCCAGGGCCTGCAAGCGCCCGTCGCCGACTTCGAGCAGATATTGCTGCAACGGCGCGATGCCAAAGGTGTAGGCCACCTTGAAGTCGGCCGCCTTGCCATCGCTGCCCGGGGTGTTGACCCAGAACTCATCGCCGCGTTGATAGAACCGCGTGGTTTCACCTTCGGCGCTGAACGAGGCGTTGTTGAAATCCGCCGGGACCGTCTGCGGCGTGGCGGGCTGCATCGCCAGTTGGTGGTGCGAGCCTTGCCAGTCCTTGGCCTGGGCCTGGTGGCAGCCCTGGCACTGCTGCTCGTCGACCAGTTGCGCAGGGCGCGCGATGACCACCGGTTTGGCTGCCGCCACGGGCGCCGGAGCCGGTAACCGAGGCGTGCTGGCCTGCAGGAAAAACCAGATCCCGGCCATTGCCGCCAACAGCAGCACAATCAGCACGGGGTACAGGTAACGACGGGGCGAATCACGGTGGGGTACGACAGGTGCTTGTTTGGGCTTGGGCATTCCGACTTCCGCTGTCTTGATGCATGGACGCTCTACGGCGTGCTTAAGCTCCGTGCAGCTTTGACGCTAGCCACAGTCCTGTCAAACGGGCAGGTGAAAAAAGCACTATTTCGCCAGGATTGGCTATACCTACAGCTCAGTGTTTTGACGAAGACCGCCAGGGAGTTCAATGATGAAACTAAGGCTAATGATCAGCACCGTGTGCATCGCAACCCTCGCCATGAGCGGTTGCGCCAGCAAGGTCACACAACCGGATGAGTACTCGGGCTTTCTCTCCGACTACAGCCAGCTCAAGGAGGCCCAGTCGCCTTCGGGGGCCGAAGTGATGCGCTGGGTCGATCCCAAACTGGACCTGAGTCGCTACAACGCGGTGTACATCGAACCGACCCAGTTCTACCCCAAGCCCCAGGCCACTGCGAAAATCCCGGACAGCACCCTCAATGGCATCAACACCTACTACAACCAGGCGCTCAAGCGTGAGCTGGCGAAGTCATTGCCGCTGGCGAATGCCCCCGGCCCTGGCGTGATTGTGGTGCGTGCGGCGATTACGGCGGTAAGCAGCAAGACCGAGTCCCTCAAGCCGTATGAGTACATTCCGGTTGCCCTGGTGGCGGCGGCGGTGAGTACTGGCACCGGCATCCGCGACCAGGAAACCACCCTCGGCACCGAGGCGCAGTTCCTCGACGGCGCCAGTGGCAAGGTGCTCGCCCAAGTCGTGCGCAAAGGCACCGGCAAGCCACTGGCGAACGACTCGCAGGTGATGAAGGCCGACGATGTCAAAAGCGTCATTGATGGCTGGGCATCGGACCTGCATCAGTCTTACCTGAAGCTGAAAAAGCACTGACGCTTAAAACGCATTCCTGGCCGGTTTGTTGTAATAGCTGAGCAGGGCATCGTAGCGGCGGGTGACGAGGTAATAGTCGTCACTCAGTTGCTGCGGTGGGGCGTGTTCGTCCCAGTGTTGGGTGAGCGTGCGCAAGGCTGACAGGTACGCGTCGGCCGGCTCGTTCAGGGTGTACCAGAGAAAATGGGCTTCTTCGTCGAGCTTGTCGCCCGGATGGGTACGCACATAGGCCCGGGCGCTGTCTGCCGCCTGTTGCACGGTGTCGGCCAAGGCTGCCACGGCAGGCGGCGTCAGGCTGGCGTCGCGCATGCCTTGCTCGATCTGGTTCACGGCCTGGCGCGCGGCGATCATGTAATTGAGCACCTGCCAGTGCATGTCCCGGCCGAAGCGTGCCTCGATCAACGCCAGCTGCGCCGGGCGCATCGCCATGTCGGCCTGCTCCAGCGGCGTGCGCAGCGCGGTCGAGGCCGCCAGGTAGTCCTGGCCTTTCTGCGCCAGTTGCAACGCATACTGTTTTCTCACGGCTTCGACGAGGATTTGCTGCGCGGCAGACGTCCACTCCGGCAGCGTGACCCGATCAGCCAGCGAGGTGAAGCTGTTCAGGTTGGCCGCGTAGGTCGCGGCGGGCCCGAGCAGGGGGCTGTCGGGTTGCTGGCGCCGCAGTTTCAGGGTGTACAGCTCAGAGCAGACCGACGCGCGGATGTAGCGGGCATCGGGCTCGTTGCGGTCACCGAATTTATCGTAGCTGCGCACTTCCTCCTGCCCGGTACTCATGAAGTAGTAGGCCAGGCGTGTTTCGCGATCGACGCGGTTTACGCAATCAATGATCGGCGCAATGGCGCTGGCCGCCGCGGTGTAGGGGCTGTCGCGCTGGTCGAGCCACAACTGGGCGTATTGCAGCGGTTTGGTGGCGCCGGCCACGCCGAGCAAGCCCAGGCCGAGCACCAGGCCGATAGGCACCAGCCATTTCGGATTCATTGCGTAGCCTCCTGTCCATACCACTGCGCCTCGGTGGCGGGGGCCTGGCACGCGGCGTCGGTGCGCGGCATGCGACTGCACAGGCGTTCGGTCCAGGGTTGCAGGCCCTGGTTGCGGCTGACGCGGTGCTGGCTGTCGAGCAGGGCCAGGCCCGCGTACAGCACAATCCCCAGGATCACCAACAGTGCCATGCCCAGTGCGGCCCAGCGCGGATTGCGCGCGGTCCACGGGGTGTGGCTGTTCATCAAGGGTCGCTTGATCACGCCGATAAGCGCCAGCACCGCCACCAGTGTCAGGCTGGCAAGCGGGCTGAAGACATACCCCAGCGTGGCCGCGAGGATCAGTCCAGGCACCAGGTCCCGTATCGGTAGCAATGGCAAGTGCGTAGGGCTGAGCCAGCGGGGCAGGCGTTGACTGAGCTGCTCATCCAGCACGCGGTACTGATGGGCCAGCGGGCGCCAGGCCTGCCAGGCCACGCCGGCGCCGATCACTGCGGCGAATGCCCACAACACGCCGTAGCCCAGCGTCGGTACCACGTTGCCGGCCAGGGTTTCGGCCTTTGCCAGCGCGCCGACCAGGCAACTCAGCACCAGCGCGACGATCCACGGCCAGGTGTCCATCGCCGTGTCCCAGCCTTGCCAGAAATACACAGTGCCGCCGGGCATCGCCTCGGCTTCGGCCACGTGGTCGGCGTAGATGTCGGCGCTGAGCGCCTGGCAGGCTTTCCAGTCGTGTTCGTTGAGGCGCTGGGCGAAGGCACGCCGCTGGCCCAGGCTCAGCGGTGCCAGCAGCAACCGCGCGGCCCGTTGTTGCGGGGTGTCGGGGGCTTCGGCCGCCAGGGCACGCTGGCGCGCCATGAAGATCGGCGCTTGCTGGCGCCGCAACAGCAGCGTCCACTCGTCTGCCGGGCAGTCATGACCCGCGCCGCCGTGCCAGTGCTGGCCGGCGCAAACTGCCTCGAATACGGCGCTCGACCAGTAGTGACTCTGCGCCAGCAGCCGCGCCAGCCACTGGTTGAACCACTCGGCATGTGGGTGATTGTTCACCCAAGGGTGCGCGTCGCGCGCTGCATAAGCGGCCAGGAACGCCGCCTCATCCTTGTGCTGCAGAGCCTCGCGCAGCGGTTGCTGCAAGGCCGCGCGGTGCTTGCGCTCGAGTTTTTCGACCAGCTCGGCGGGCAACTCCAGGCGCTGCCAGGCGGTCAGCCAGTTGAACGTTTCAAAGGCCCAGCGCGTGTCTTCGGGGTTGAGGTCGCCTTCGATGTCGCGCAGCAGCAGGTGGATTTCGAAGTGCAGCGCGCCGCCATGACCGAGCGCCGCCTGGTAACGCTCGGCCAGGGTCTCGCCCTGGGTCTCGATAACGACTTCGTCGGCTTCCTGCGGGTCCCCGCTCCACGTCAGCGCGGCCTCATAGGCTTCGCGCAGGCGCTGGAAACCCTCGGGGTCGTCGTCCGGCCGGGTCTTCTTCAGCAGCGCCGCGTAAGTGCGCTTGATCGTGCGGCTATCGGCATCCGGCGGCAGGCCAAGGACATTCCAGCAAGTCATGTGCGGTGCAACTCCCTAAACAATCGCGCGCACATTACCTGTTTTACGGGGTGATAAACCAGCGGTAGTAGGGGTTGGCGCTGTCTTGCTGCAATACATCGCGAATATCCCGGCCCCAGGCATCGCGGTCGCCGTCGTAGGCATGCAGGCTCGCGCGGTAGAACTGCAGCAGGCGTTGCTGCTCGGCGGCCACGGTACGGGTGAAGGCTGCATCGGCATTGACCAGCGGCGCCGGCACGCGCAGGTCGAGCAACGCCGGCAGCACCCGCGTGATCTCCTTGCTGCGCACCCATGGCGCGTATTCGATGCGCGGCTGGTCGTCGGTGACCGGCAATGCATCGGCGGCAAAGCGCTCAAGACCCTGGCGGTCGGTGACCCAGGTGGCCAGCAGCGTGGCCGCCGAATCGATACCGACGTCCGCCAGCGCGCTGCTGACGCCGGGTTGCGCGAACCGTTGGCGAATGCGTTCGGCATCCAGTTCGATGGGGGCGCGGGAGCCCACCAGCAGCATCTCGTGGAATTCACTGGTCCACAGCGAGGCGTACGGGAATACGTTGAGGAAACTGCGCACCAAGGCACGGGAATCGTCGATATTCTGCGTCGGCAACGGCAGCCATTGCGCCAGCAGGCCCTGTTTGCCCAGGCGCGAGGCCGCCAGTTGGTAGAAGTCCTGGGAATACAGGTTGACCACGCCGGCAGCGGAGGGCGGCGGCGGTTCCAGGGTGATCAGGTCATAGGTTTGCGGGTTGCGCAGCAGTTCCTGGCGACCGTCGCGCAGGCGTACCTCCACGCCCGGGTCACTCGCGGCGTTGTAGTTGCCCTTGAACAGCGGCGCGGCTTGCACCACGCCCGGCAACAACTCGGCAACCACACGCTGCTCCAGGCCCGGATAGCGCAACAGCGCACCGGCGGTGATGCCGGTACCGAAGCCGATTACCAGCGCCGACTTGGGCTCGGCGTTATGAATCAACAACGGCAACAATGCCTGGATGCGCATGTAGCGCAGCGACGGCATGGCGTCACCGGTATTCGACACGCCCTGGATATACAGGCGCTGGAAGCTCCGCGCGCCCTGGCCCTGGGTGACCACCGCGACCGTCGCGCCACGTCCTTCCTGGTAAAACGCCACGCTGGCATTGCGCGCGCCGGGCAGCAGCTTGGCGAGCCGGTCCACCGGCGTCAGCAGCGCCACCGTCAGCGACGCCAGCGCCACTGCGACCACGGCCTGGCGCCGGCCTTTTTTCACGCCATGGCCACGACGTACGGCCAAATAACCCACGATGCCGGCGACCACGGCCAACAGGCCCAGGGTGCGCACCAGCCCCAGCCAGGGAATCAGCACAAAGCCGCACAGCATCACCCCGACAATCCCACCGAGGGTGTTGAAGGCCACCACCGCACCGACATCGCGCCCGACCTGCTGGTTGCCGACACTCAGGCGCAAGGCCACGGGGAACGCCGCACCGAGCAACAGTGTCGGCACAAACACGATGCACAACGCCGCCACGGCAAAACGCGCGCTCATCCCGGGCAACTCACTGCCGCCCAGGCTCAACACCAACGCCTCGGCCTGGGTTTGCAGCAGCACCAGCCAACGCCCGAGCAAGGCGATTTCCAGCAGCGCCACCAGCCCCGCGCCGGCAATCAGCAGGCCAAAAACACCCCAGGGATCGCGCAGGCGCTGCACCCGATGGGCCATCAACTGGCTGCCGATAAACAGCCCGCCAAGGTAGGTGGCCAGCACCACGGCAAACGCGTAGGTACGGGTGCTCATGAACTGCACGATGGACTGCGACCACACCACCTCATACCCCAACGCCACGCCCCCGGCGATGGCGTACAACACCAGTGCCAGCCGCGCCGGCTGCACGCGATGGGCCGGCGGCACCCGCACCGCCACCGGATGACGCACCGACAGCAGCGCACCCAGCGCCGCCACCAGGTTGAGCAGCGCCGCCGCCAGTGCACTGCCGCGCACACCGAATTGCGCGATCAGCACAAACGCGGTCAGCAAGGTCCCGGCAATCGCGCCCGCGGTATTCGCCGCGTACAGGCGCCCACCGGCCTGGCCCAGGCCCTTGGCGTCGATGTTCAGCGAACGCACCAGTACCGGCAGCGTGCCGCCCATCAGCAGGGCCGGCAAACCGACCACCAGGAACGGCAGCGCCCAGGCGAGCAGGCCGATGCGCTGCTCCAGCCAGGCGAACGGTTCAGCCGCCATGCCCAGGGCCAGCGTCGCACCAACGCCGAAGACCGCGACCAGTAATTCAATCCCGGCATACAACAACAGCGGCCGCGCAAAGCGGTCCGCCAAGCGCCCGAACAGCAGCCCGCCCAAGGCCAGCCCGGCGAAAAACGCACTGATCCCGGTGGTGATCGCATACACCTCCACGCCGACCACCAGCGACAGCTGCTTGATCCACAACACCTGGTACACCAGGGCGGCGCTGCCGGAGATAAACAGGAGGAGGGCGGGAACGAGGATTGCGGCGGACGAGGTCACATCAATGGGCTTGCTGGCGGTGCGTGAGGTCATTGCCGAATTCCAAGGTAAGCGCAGGAACCTGTGGGCGCACGCAAGCCGGCGCCCACAGTGATCTCCAGTGATTCACAGAATGTGCCCACCCCATGCGGTGAGCACAGTGTTACCGCTAGCCCGCAGGCGCGGCCTTCATCTTCGCCTCGATTTTCTTGTCCACCGCTTCACGTATCTGGTCGATGCTGAAGCTGGCCGGTTTCTGGCTGGGCGGGTACTCGATGAACGTCTCGAGGAACTTCGCCGATTTGGTCACCGCCACCGCACCGAGGTAGACGTTCTTGGTGCTCCAGTCGTAGTACTGGTCGGAGACCACGTCCGCGCGTTCATACGGGTCCATCCTCAGGTTGAAGATCTTCGGCACCCGCAATTGCACGAAGGGCTCGCTCCAGACGCGGAAGCCACCCGGCTGGCGCTGTTCGGCGAACACTACTTTCCAGTTGTCGAAGCGGACCGCCACCAGTGCCCCATCATCGTTGAAGTAGAAGAACTCGTTACGCGCGCCCTTGGGTTGCTGGCCGGTGATGTACGGCAGTTGGTTGTAGCCGTCCAGGTGCACCTTGAAGTTGGTGCCGCCGGCCGTCGGCGCCCAGCCCTTGAGCAGTTTGTCCTTGACGTCGCCATCACCGGCGGCGGCCAGCAGGGTCGGGAACCAGTCCAGTCCCGAGACCATTTCGTTGGACACTTCACCCGCCTTGACCTTGCCCGGCCAACGGATGATCGCCGGCACCCGGTAGGCGCCTTCCCAGTTGGAGTCTTTCTCGTTGCGGAACGGCGTGGTCGCCGCGTCCGGCCAGGAGAACTGGTTCGGGCCGTTGTCGGTGGTGTAGACGACGATGGTGTTATCGGCGATTTTCAGCTCGTCGAGGGTTTGCAGGAGCTTGCCCACATCGCCATCGTGTTCGAGCATGCCATCGGCGTACTCGTTGCCGGGCATGCCGCTCTGGCCCTTTATCGAGTCACGCACGTGCGTGAATACGTGCATGCGCGTGGTATTCATCCACACGAAGAAGGGTTTGTTGGCTTCGGCCTGTTTCTTGATGAATGCCTGGGCCGCCGCGGTGGTTTCATCGTCGATGGTTTCCATGCGCTTGGTGGTCAAGGCGCCGGTGTCTTCGATCTTGCCGTCGGCGAAGCTGTGGATCACCCCGCGCGGGGTGTTGGCCTTGACGAACTCCGCGTCGTCCTTGGGCCAGTAGGGGCGCTCGGGTTCTTCTTCGGCATTGAGGTGGTACAGGTTGCCGAAGAACTCATCGAAACCGTGGTTGGTCGGCAGGTATTCGTCGCGGTCACCGAGGTGGTTCTTGCCGAACTGCCCGGTGGAGTAGCCCAGCGACTTGAGCGCCTGGGCGATGGTGATATCACGCTTTTGCAGGCCGATTGGCGCGCCCGGGATGCCCACCTTCGACAGGCCGGTGCGCAACGGCGTCTGGCCAGTGATAAAGGACGAGCGCCCGGCCGTGCAGCTGTTCTCCGCGTAGTAGTCGGTGAACAGCATGCCTTCTTTGGCGATCCGGTCGATATTCGGGGTCTTGTAGCCCACCACGCCCATGGAATAGGCGCTGATATTGGTCTGCCCGATATCATCGCCGAATATCACCAGGATATTCGGCTTGTCGGCGGCCCAGGCGGATGCCGAGGCCCCCAGCACCGAAGCCGCCACCAGGGCGAGCTTCGGCAGCCACTTACGTATGCGAGTCATAAGACTTGCTCCTTCTAGGGCTTGAGTCGCATTGCCTGCGACCAACGTTTTTTACAGTCCATCGCTACGTCTTGCTTATTGCACCTTCACTTGCACAGCCGGTTCGAAGGGGTAGATGCGGCGCCATTCGCTCGCCATGTCCACCACGGTCCAGTGCTGTGTCCTGGCCAGGTCCAGGGCCTTGTCGAGGCGACCCACCTGAGAATTGCGGTCATAGGCCCACTCGCGCTTGGCGTCGGTGTGGTGGACCAGGCCCATAAAGCGCTTGCCCGAACCTGCGGCGGTCCACTGCAGCATTTGCAGGTCGCCGTCGGAGTTGCCGAAGGCCAGGATCGGCCGGCGGCCGATGATCGAGTCGATGCTTTCCGGCTTGCCCGGGCCGTCGTCGTTATGCGCCAGCTTGGCCGTGCGCAAGACCTGTGGCTGGCCGTTCTTGAGCTGGAACTGGGTGACAAAATTCGAGCCGATCACCTGTTCCGGCGGCACGCCATACACCTCTTCGGCGAAGGCGCGCATGAACGCGGTGTCACCGCCGGAGACGAT
Source organism: Pseudomonas sp. 13B_2.1_Bac1 (assembly GCF_025466155.1). NCBI lineage: Bacteria > Pseudomonadati > Pseudomonadota > Gammaproteobacteria > Pseudomonadales > Pseudomonadaceae > Pseudomonas > Pseudomonas sp. 13B_2.1_Bac1. Next base: position 19,205 of record NZ_JANLOH010000096.1, read on the forward strand.
GTAGGTCTTGAACTGCTGGCTGCGCAGGTAGTCGAGCATTTCCAGCATCGGCTGGTAGATCATCTGGTCGAACGGCTTGCCGGTCTTGGGGTGACGGGCCTGCTTCAACCAATTCCGGGCATTGGCGATAAAGGCCTCGGTGCTGACCCCGGTGTGGGTGGCACCGATGATTTTCAGCAGGCCGTCCATGCCGCTCTGGGCCAGGGCCTGGTGATCGTTCTCAAGCACGGCCTTGAACGGCTGGGTGGTTTTCCAATCCGGATGCTGCGGCGCCAGGCGCTTGACTTCATCGAAGGCAAACAGCACTTCGAAGTACGCCGGCTGTTCGGTCCACAGGGTGCCGTCGTTGTCGAACACGGCGATGCGTTCGGCGGGTTTCACATAGTCCTTGGAGCCTTCGACCGTCACGGCCTGGACGAACTCGATGATCTGTTGCTTGCTCGGGCCTTCGTTCCAGGAGGGCAACGGGTCGGCAGCGAGGGCGGGCAGGCTCAGCAGGAGCAGCAGGGGCAGGGCAGAACGCAGCGACGTCATGGGAAGTCCTTTTCGTGACGAGGGTTCAGTGCAAGCAAGCGTAGTCGACGACACACCCAACGCAATGTCGCGCACAGCGTTCGCCACAGCGGTGGAACACGTGGCCAGAGGCCATGTAGCAGGTAGCCGGCCAGCACCAACAGCACACCGGCGGCGATCCACACCATCCACTGCCGCGACAGCTGCCAGCGGCTGTGCTGCCCGAGGGCCTTGAGGTCCTCGGCGACGGAAAACGTCGGCGTGTAGGCGCTCGCCGCCTGGGCGTCGAAGGTCAGCGCCGGAAGCTGCGCGAGTTGCAGACGATGGTGACGGCTGTCCCACCATTTCACGCTGATCGCTGGCAGGCTGAAATGACCGCCCTGTTGCACGCGGTACACCAGCCGGTCGATACGCTGGCCGCCGGTAATAGCACCCCGACCGTCATCCAGATTGCTGATGATCGGCGCTTGCGGGTACAGACGCAGGCCACTGACATCCGCGGCACTGGGGGGTGGGAGCGACAGCGCGGGGGTGTCGTCGGCTTGCAGGGTCAGGGTACGCGTGAGGCTGTCGCCGACGCGCAGGTCGGTGGCCGCCAGGGTCTGGCTCAGGCGCAGGCCGCTGGCGACCAGCACGGGTTCGCCGGGGGCAAAGCCTGGAGGCTGGGTGGCCTCGAACGTCAGCGGTGCACTCTGCGCACTCAGGGGCGCGCTGGCCTGGCCGGGTTGGGCGCTGACGGTCAACGCGGGCACCGTGAAACGTTGCGCCACGCTCGGGGTGATGCGGTAGGCGTAGCGCATGCCGTAGAAAGTCTTGCCGTCGATCACCTGAGTGGTGTGCTCGGCCTCGCCGCCGGGCGCTTGCACGCGTGCGCCGTCGAGTTTGAGCGGTGGCAACGTCGCGGCGGCAGTGAACCAGGTGTCGGTCAGCACGTCGACCTGGACTTGCAATTGCTCGCCCACCACTACGGACGCGCCCGGTATCAACTGGGCTTGCACCCGCAGTTGCGGCTCGGCCGCCCATAACGGTCCCGCAAGCAACAGCAGCACGGCGCAATAACCCTTCATGGCTGCGTCTCCTGATCCTGCAGGCTGAATTTGCGCCGCAAGAAGGTGGCCGGCGAGGTGGTCAGGTTCTGCAGCCACAACGCATCGTCACGGGCTTGCTCGGTCTGGATCGTCTTGCTCTGGCCTTTGCCGGGTGCCTTGTCGAACTTGACCTCGTCGGGCTTGACCTCGGGCGCATTATTCGCAGCGCTCTCGGTGTCTTTTTTCAGCGCGATGGCCAGCGCGAGGTTGGCGCTGGCCTCGGGAAACACCGGCTGCAACTGCAACGCGTGTTGATAGGCGACGATGGCGTCATCGAACTTGAAGCGGCGCACGTGGATATTGCCCAGATAGAAGGCGGCCGGCGCGGTGTCGAGGGTCGCGAAGGTGGCCTGGGCCAAGTCGTAGTCGGCGGCGTTGTAGGCGGCGATACCTTTCCAGTACGGGTCGACAAACAGCGCCGCCGCCTCGGGGTAGTGGTGGTGCTCGAAGGCCCAGCGGCCTTGCTGGTCCGGCGTGAGGAACGGATTGGCCTCGGCCTGGGTCGGCTGCAGCAACACGCCCAACAGCAACACGGCTGTCCAGTTCAGGCTCCAGCCCCGCCGCACGCTGAACAGCGCCAACAGCAACAGCGGCCAGCACAGCCAGTAGCCGGCGTCTTTCCATTGCAGCAGGCGCTGCTGCTCGTCGGCGCTCTGGAAGTGCGCCTGGGCGTGCAGTTCGATCCAGTCGAGGTCATCGTCATTCAGCGTAAGGCTGCCCAGCGGCGCGTCGGTGGCCGAGGCCAATGCCTTGAGCGTGGGGCTGCTACCCAGGGCCAGCACCAGCACTTGCAGCGGGCTGTCGGCCAGATGCTGCTTGAGGCTCGGCAATTGCGCGGTGTCGGCGCCGTCGGTGACCAGCAGCAGGGTGCCGGGGGCGTTGTCGAGCAAGCGCTTGGCCTGGTCGATCACGGCGGCCACATTCTTGCCGGGCTGGCTGATCAAGTCGGTGGCCAACGCCTGGATGAACGTGTCGAGCAATGCCGGGTCATCGGTGGGTGGCAGTACCAGGTGGGCGCTGCCGGCGTACACCAGCAGCGCAGTGCGTGCGCCTTTGCGCCGCTGCACCAGGTCGTGCAGCGTGTGCTGGGCGGCGCGCAGACGTGTAGGCGGCACATCGGCGGTGTCCATCGAGGACGACAGGTCGACGGCGATAATCAGCGGTGCGCGGTTTTCCAGGAAGTCCGGGCGATCCTGTTCCCAGGTCGGCCCGGCAGCGGCGATCGCGCCGAGCATCAGCAGGGCGCTGAGCACGTGCACCGGGCGCAGGCGATGGCGATCGGTAGGCGTCAGCAGTAAGTGCGGCAACAGATGGGGCGCGATATTTGCGCGCAGGCGCCGCTGCAAGTCGCGGCTGCGCCGCCAGATCAACGGCAGCAACACGCCGACAAGCGCCAGCAGCAGCCAGGCGGGGCGCAGGAAATGGAAGTCAGCGAGATTCATCTGCGGCCCTCCGGTGCGGCCAGCCGGCGGCGATCAGGTGATACACCGCCAACATCGCCAGCGCCGCCGCCAACGGCCACCAGAACAGATCGCGCTTGGGCTGGTGGCTCAGCGTCTTGACCTGATGCGGGGTGATCGTATCCAGGGTGGCGTAGACCTGGGCCAGGCTGTCACGGTCCTCGGCGCGGAAATAGCGGCCGCCGGTGGCCGAGGCAATCGCTTGCAGTGTGCTCAGGTCGACCTTGGCCTCGCCGCTGGCCTGCGGGTCGCCAATCGCAATGGTATGGATGATCACGCCCTTGGCGGCGGCCATCTCGGCGGCGTGGTCGGGTGGGATTGCGCTGCTGGTGTCGTTGCCGTCGGTGAGCAGGATCAGCACTTTCTGCGGCTCATGGGCCTGGTCCAGCAGCTTCAGGCCCAGCCCGATGGCATCGCCGATGGCGGTATTGGGCCCGGCCATGCCGATGCCGCTGTCGTCCAGCAGCAGCGACAAGCTGGTGTGATCGAGGGTCAATGGCGCCTGGGGATACGCGCCGCTGCCGAACAGGATCAGGCCGATTCGGTCATCCTTGCGTTGCTGGATAAAGCCATGCACCACCTGTTTGACGGCGGCCAGGCGGTCGATCTTGTGCCCGTTGGCGTCGTTGAAATCCTGGGTTTCCATGGACTGGGAAATATCGATGGCGAGCATCAGGTCGCGCACCGGTTGCTGGCGTTCGATGGGTTTTTCCACCCACACCGGGCGGGCGATAGCCACGATCAGCAAGGCCCAGACCAGCAGGTTCAGCAGCAGTTGGGCGCGATTGTGCCGCGCGCCGCTTTTTGACGGTACGGCGCCGACGGCCTCGGTCATGCCACTGAAAAACGGCACGCGCACGGCGCTGCGGGCTTCACGGTAGTGCGGCAAATAGCGGTAGGCCAGCCATGGCAATGGCAGCAACAGCAACAGCCAGGGGTAATCAAGCTGCCACATGGTGATGCTCCACCCAGGCTTTGCACTGGGCCAGCAAGTGCGCGTCCGCCGACGCCGTGCCGTAGGCCAGTGCACCCAGGCGCTGGCTTAGGTCAGCGGGCACGGGCGCGCCGGCGTGGCGCTGCAGGAAGGCTTGCCAGTCGGCGCCGCTCAAGGTCGGCACGCGCTGGCGCTCCTCGGCGGCCAGGGGCATCGACAGCGCGACACGCTTGAGCAGTTCGGGCAGCTCGCGCATATCCTGCAGGGCATTCAAGCGTGCCAGAGCTTCGCGCCGGTACGCATCACGCCGCCAACGCAGCCACCTGCGCGCGGCCAGTATCAGCACGCCCAGCACGGCCACGCCCAGCAGCACGCCCCAGCCCCAGGTCTGCGGCCAATAGCTGACCGGCGCGGGCAAGCCCAACTCCTGGAGTTGCTCGATGCTCGGCACCGGCGTGCTCACCGGCGTCTCCCCAGTTCGCTGCGCAATTGGTCGACGGCGGGCAGGGCCGTGCTGATCATCAGCAAGGGCACCTGGCTGCGGCGCAACAGACTCGCGACCGCCTGCAAACGCCCGCCGAGAAAATCGCCCAAGGGTTGGCGCACCTGGCGCTTGCTCACCTCCAGCGTCACCTGCAACTGGCCCTGGGTCACGAGCAATTGCCCCCGGCTGGGCACGTTGAGCGCCAGCGGGTCGTAGACCTGCAGCGCCACCACATCGTTATGCGCCGACAGTTGCTGCAGCAGTTGCAAAGTGCGCGGTCCGGCACCGGCGAAATCACTGACCAGGCAGATCAAGTGGTCGTGGCCGGCCACCGCCAGGCAGTGTTGCAGGACCTTGTCCAACTGGCTGTCGCCGTCGCCATCGACGTTGCTCGCCTTCAACTCGCGATTCTGCTCGGCGATACGGCTGCACAGCGCCTCCACACGCTTGCGGCTGCGCAACGGCGCGACACTGTCGATGCGTGCATCGTTGAACACCAGGCCGCCGACCCGGTCCCCGGCGTTGAACACCGTCCACGCCGCCAGCGCGCCCAGCTCGGCGGCGACCGCCGACTTGAAGCTGCGCACCGAACCGAAAAACATCGACATGCGCTGGTCCACCACGATCAGCGCCGGGCGGTCGCGCTCTTCGGTGAAGGTGCGCACCACCGGTTTGCCGGTGCGCAGGGACGCGCGCCAGTCCAGGTGGCGCAAATCGTCACCCGGCTGGTAGCGGCGCAACTCGTCGAAATTCAAGCCGCGCCCGCGCAGGCGTGAGGCATGGTTGCCGGCCAGAATACTGCCCTGGGGCTGGCGCGCAACGAAACTCAGGTCGCGCGCCTGGAATTGCAAGGCCATCAGTTGCGCCAGGCTGACGTAGACGAAACCGTCGGCGTTCATGCCGGAATCGCCACTTTGCTCAGCAGGCGGTCGAGTACCTGATCGGCGCTGACGCCATCGGCCACGGCGTCGTAGCTCAGTTGCAGGCGATGCCGCAGCACCGGGTGCGCCACCGCCTGCACATTCGCCGGGGTGACAAAGGCCTGGCCCTGCAACCAGGCGTCGGCCCGTGCGCAGCGGTCCAGGCCGATGCCACCGCGCGGGCTGGCGCCGAGGCTGATCCAGCGTGCCAGGTCGGCATCGTAGTCGGCGGGATGGCGGGTGGCGTTGATCAGGTCGATCAGGTAGCGATCGATAGCGGGGGACACCTGCACCGCGCTGACGGCGTGGCGGGCGGCGAAGATCACCTCCTGGGCCAAGGTAAAGCCCTGCACGGCCTGGGTGTTGGCCGCCTGTTCTTCCTCACGCAGCAGGCGCAAAACCTGGGTTTCATTCTCGGCACTGGGGTAGTCCAGCAGCACCTTCATCACAAAACGGTCCATCTGCGCCTCCGGCAACGGGTAGGTGCCTTCCTGCTCGATAGGGTTTTGCGTGGCGATCACGATAAACAGCTGCGGCAACCCATGACTGGCGCCGGCCACGGTGATTTGCCGTTCTTCCATGGCCTCCAGCAGCGCCGCCTGGACCTTGGCCGGGGCGCGGTTGATCTCGTCGGCAAGGATCAAATTGCCGAACAAGGGGCCGGGCTGGAAGCGGATCTGGTTCTGGCCGTCGACCTGGTGCAGCACCTCGGCGCCGGTGATGTCCGAGGGCAGCAGGTCAGGGGTGAACTGGATACGGCTCATTTTCGCGTCCAGGTGCCGCGCCAGCGCCTTGACCGTGCGGGTCTTGGCCAGTCCCGGCAGGCTTTCGAGCAACAGGTGCCCGTTGGCCAACAGGCCCAGCAGGATCTGGCGGATCACCTGGTCCTGGCCAAGCACACTTTGCGCCATGCTGGCTTGCAAGGCTTTCACATCATCGAGCGCTGTCATGCCAATCATCCTTGAAACGGTGGGTCACCAGGGAGCGGCGACCACGATGTATTGCACGGAACTGCCGACGTATCGCGGCTGGTACCAGGTTGGCCCGCAATGCTGGTAGGCCACGCCGTTGGCGACCACCGAGACACAATCCGGCGGCACGCTGCTGACCTGGGTGCCGATCGCCAGGATGGTCGCGGTGGTGGCGCCGACCACGGCTGCAGCCGCCCAGGGGTGATACCAGTCATCCGGGTGCGGCGGTGGTGGCGGAGGGGGCGGGGGCGGCATCGGATAGGGATGCGGCCCAGGCCCAGGCCCCGGATGAGGTTGCGGCCCTGGATTCGGATGGGGTTGCGGATGCTGCGGCATCGGCCGTGGCGTTGGCATCGGATGCGGTGGCGGCGGCCGGTAGCCACCGCCGCCGGGATGCGGCACCACAAATGTGCGAGCGCCACCGCCACCGCGCAATTGCCAGGCCTGGGCCACCAGCGGGTCGAACAGCGTCAACACCAGGCTGGCCGTGAGTACCGCCGCCGTGGTCTTCATGGCTGTTCTCCCTGCGGCTCCAACTGTTGCAGCGGGACTGCACGCGCACCCGCCGGCGCGATGAATTCAAAATCCCTGGCCGCCAGCGCAGGGCTGAGCTGCCATTGATAGTCGACGCTGTGGCGCGGCTGTTCGGCGCTGTCGCGGCGGCTGATCACCAGGCGACACGGCAGCGGTTGCGGCCCCTGGCGCACCCACAGTTGCCAGTCGATATCCGGTTGGCGAAAGGCATAGTGGTCACAGGCCTTGCCGTCCAGGCTGTCCTGCCCGATTAACAGTGCGCTGCGCAGGCCCACGGCCTTGGCGGTGCCGGGGTTCCAGCGAAACAGGTCGGCCAGCGGCAACTCGATGCCATAGCGCTCGCTCAACTGGTCGAGCAAACCGCTGATGTCTGCCGGGGCGTCCTGGCTGGCGAAGTAACCGCTGCGGCTATCGAACAGGGTAAAACGCCGGCCGTTGTAGAACAGGCTGCGGCGCTTGCCGTCGCTCTCGACGGTCACCTGCAGCTTGTCCGGCCGCTTGGCGAGCAGGCGGGTGTGATGGCGAAACTCGATGACCTGGCCATTTTCCAGCACCTGGTCGGTACGGCTGTCAGCCTCGATGCGAAATTGCTGCAGGCTGCGCAAGTAGCCGCCCATCTGCTCCAGGGCGCTGAGGGCCTTGGGCTCCAGCTCGTCGGCCGAGGCGCCGTTGGCGGCCAGCAGCAAGCAGATCAAGACCACGCGTGTGCGATGAAAACGGGACATGGCGCACCTCGTTCAAAGCATGAAAGTGGGAATTACCGGGATGAACGACACGCGGAAATTCCAGCGACTGCTGATCAGGTCGTCGGCGTGAATCACCGAGTACTGCACTTCGCCGGAGATGCGTACCGGCAACTTGCCGAAATTGACGATGCGCCCGGCACCGATGCCGATCGGGAAGTTGACCTTGTTGCCACCCTCGGCCTTCCAGTTGACGGTGATGTTCGGCGTCATGCCCACGCGCCACTGGCCGGGACCCGGGATGGCGCGCTGAATGAAGTACTGGATATTGGTCAGGCTGACATCCTTGCGCCGCGCGTCGCCGCCCACCGACCACCAGTGCTGGGGGAAGACGCCGAGGGTCCAGTCTTCGCCCAGATAAGCCGCCACGAACGCCGGGCCGAGGGAGTACTTGCCGGTGCCCAGCACGTCCTTTTCGGCGGTAGGGAACATCGCCGTGGGGCCGAACCCCCAGACCATCTTGCCGCCATTGGCAAAGCGCACCGGCTGCTTGGGCGAGAACACGCCGACGTAGGCCAGGTCGCCAAAGCCCGAGGTGCGGTCGAACGGATCGTTGACCACCGCCGGAAAGTCGCGGTCAGTCAGCACGCCATAGGGGCTCATGCCGATCAGGTCGCCCGCCTTTGAGTTCACCGGGGCGCTGACGTAGCTCACCGGCAGGCGGTTGATCAGGTTCCAGTCGTCACCCAGCGAAATCGGAAAGGTCGGCATGAAACTGTATTTGCCCAAGTAACGCGTGCCGTTGCTACGCGGGCCCTTGAGCGCGCTGTAGTCGTACTGGTTGAAGAGCAGCACCAGGTTGCCCACCGGGTTGTCCATCAGCTTGGCAATCTGTTCCGAGGACGGCTCGCAGCCGGCCTTGACCACCTGCTTGAGGTCGATATCGAAATCCTGCTGCAGGCGATGGCACGTCTCGGCGTCGGCCTTGGGCGCAGGCGTGCTGCTGCCGAGGTCGGGCAGGTTGGCGGCCGACAGGTTGAAACTGCCGAGCAGGCCGAACCACAGTGAGGCGTCGCGTAACGTTCTCACCAGACGTACTGCAGGCGGAAGGTCCAGGTGTTCACGTCCGGCGAGCCACGGCGCTCGGACACGGTGTCGGAGTAGGCCAGCAAGCCGCCGAACTGTGGCGAGAGCATGAAGCCCAGGCTGGCACCGAGCAGGGCGTTTTCCTGTTTGTTGTCCTGCCAGTCGCCGTCGATGCGGCTTTCGCCACCCCGGCTGTAGGTGGCGTCCAGCGAGGCCCATAACGCACGGTTGAAGGTGTAGCTGTAATGGCCTTCGATGGCGTACAGCGGCTTTTGCTCGAGCTTGCTGTCGCCGTGGTAATCCTTGTTATCGCCAAACAGCGAGACCCAGGTGTTGATTTCCAGCCAGGTCGGGCCGATGGGGGTGCCGAAGCCGAGTTCCGGCTTGAATACCCAGCGGTTGGAACCGATGTTGATGATGCGGTCTTTGTCGTAGTCGCCGGTGGGCGCGGTGATCCACAGCGCGCCGGTCAGGAAGGTCTCGGGTTTCCAGCTGGCAAACTCTTCGGCGGTCAGCGCCGGGCCACCGAAGATGTTGTGCGCAAACACGATCTGGGCGTCGCCCATGCCGCCGTTGTGCTTGGTGCCGTCGAAGAAGCGCGCATTGTCGAACGACGCCGAGACATCCGCATACGGCTGGATGAACTGAATGGCGCTGTTGCGCCCGTCAATGCCGAACGAGCGCGCGTAGCGGAACAAGTAGAGGTCGGCATTCAACGACAGGCCGGTGATCGGCAGCGTGGTGTCGATGGGGGTGTTGGTGTCGACTCGGTTGTAATAGCCGAACACCATGTTCAAGTCGGTGGGCGTGTTCTGCCAGTCCCTGGCGTTGTCGGCAAATCCCATGCCTGGCACCAGGGCCAATGTCGATGCACAGAACACACTCAGTCGGGCACGTGAAATCATGGCGCTACTCCTTGTCGGCCTGATATCTGGGGCTACATGCCCGGTCTACCCCTATTGCGACCGGGCAGGCAGTGTTACTTCAACGGGGTCAAGGGCGGCAGTTTCCATTGACCATTACCCACCTCAGGCTTGGGCAGGTAAATCCGCAGTACCGCGTAAAACGGACCGGGTGGGGCCGGCAGCCAGTTGCTCTGCTCGGCCTTCGGTGGTTCGTGATGCTGCAACGCCAGGGTCAGGCCGCCATCGGCGTCCAGCTTGAGGTTGGGCAGCATGCGCGAATTGATCAGGTAGCGTTTCTTGTGGTTGGGCACCAGCAGCTTGGTCTTGCCGTCGTACATGGTCAGCGACCAGAACGCGTCGGCCGGTGGCAGCTGGTCCTTGGAGAAATGCACAGTGTAGCTGTGGCGTGCGCCGTTGGCCGGCTTGCCCTCGCTGTCGACGAAGTAACCCAGGTAGGCGGCCTCATCGGTGGAATTGCCGAAAATCCCCATGTCCGCACCGGCGTAGCGGTACAGGTAGTTGTTCTGCAGGTGATCGCGGCTGCCGAACAGCTCACCGCTGCTGACCTGGTGGGTGTCGATTTTGTCTTTCTTGAAGGCGGCGAATTCGGCGCGGGCGTCGGCAATCCCTTCTTCCAGGGACTTGCGCTGTTCAGCCGTCAGGTCCTTGACCTTGAACGGCGCGCCGGGGGCGATACCGATCTTGGCAAAGCGCGCCAGCAGGTCTTTTTCACTGTCCTGGGGGGCGGCGAAGGCCAGCATGAAGTTCAGGTAGCGAAACAGCTGCGGGCCTTCGGTCATGGTCGCCATGGGCTTGGGCCATTCGATCTTCGGTGCCTTGGCCGGCGCCGCTTGCTTCACGTAGCTGCTCAGCGGCTGCACCTTGTAGCCATTCTGGATCTGCTTGACCTTGTTCAGGTCCTTCTCGTCAAACAGTTGCGTGCGATACAGGGCGTAGGCGATGTTGCTTTCGCTGTAGACCACGCGGTCGATGTCGACCGGCTGCTGACCTTTCCAGTCGGGGCCGGCGATCATGTAGTGGCCGCCGTTATTGCCGGTGCTGCGCGTGCCCAGGTAGGCGAAGTTCTGCGTGTAGAGGTCGATCAACTGCACCGAGTAATAACGGTTGTCTTCGATCTTGGGCAGGGTCAGCACTTGCGGCTCGCTGCGCAGGTCCAGCCAGACAAAGGAGTAGGGCGTGTCCGAGTTCGGGGTGACGAAAGCGCTGTCCTTGGGCGTGAAGACCTGGGCGGTGTTGCCGATGTGGTTGAACGGTGCCTTGAAGTTGGCACCGCCCTTGTCGACGGCTTGGGTGTAGAGCGTCTTGTACATTTCCACCACCGGGTAGCCATACAAGTAGGCTTCCTTGGCAATGGCCCGGGCTTCGCTGGGCGTCGCGGTGAAATCGGCCCAGGCGCCGGTACTCATGAGTATCGAGAGGCTCGCCAACAGCAGGCGCGTCGGTTTTCTGATCATGTTGTTGCGTCTCTTAGGGAACTGGGGTGATGTCGTCGAGTTTCCAGCTTTTATCGAAGTAGGCCTCGGTCGGCGCGTACAGTCGGAAATAGCTGAACCAATGTTTGCCGGGGAGAGTTTGCACCCAGTTGCTCTCGAAGTCTTTTGGCGCGTGCGGTCCGAAGTAAAGATCGATCGATCCATCGGGGTTTTTCTTTAAATCCTGGCGTGAAGACAGGTCGGCCTTGCGTTGTGGGTTGTCGATCAGGCAGCGGCTGTCGATGTCGTAGACCGTCAGTGACCAGAATTGCCTGGCGGGTGGATTGGCGCCCACATGCAGCGTGTAGTGTTTGCCGCCGTCGAGCCATTGGCCGTCTTTATCGGTGTAGGCGCCGAGGTAGGTCTGGCCCAGGCCCGGGGTCTTGGACACCATGCCGCGTGGCTGGGTGCCGGCACTGCAACCGGCCGACAGGGCCAGCAGGCTGAAACCGGCATTGCGAAGCAGAGCGTTCATGGCGTGTCCTTACTTTCCAAACGTCACGTTGATCCCGGCAAACAGGGTGAACTGCGGCAAGCCATCGCCTTTGCGGGCTACGGTCCACTGCGGCTCGATAAAAGCGTTGAAGATGTTGCTGCCGGCTTTCCAGGCCTTGCCCGCGCCCAGGCCGATGGGGATGTAGTGAGTGTCGTTTTTCAGGTCGAAGGTCCAGGTGCCGGTGGAGCGCAGGTACCAGCCCTTGGGGAGGTTATGGATGATGAAGGGCTGGAACGTGGCGCTTTCCACGTGGGGGCGATCATGGTCGCCGGCGAATGAACTCTGGTACTGCACCAGCGCACCGAGCAGGCCGCGTGGCGAAGAGTCGATGGCGATGGCCGCCAGGCCCGCCTGCCACTTGCCGGTGCCCAGCTCATCATGCTCGGCGGTGGGTGCGGTGATCTGCGGGCCGATGCCCAGCTGCACGCCGTCGGTCTTGAGCAGGAAAATATCGAACAGGTTGAGGTCGCCGATGTCGGTGCTGTAGCCACTGTGCGGATCCGGGCGGGTGCTGATCGGCAGCGTGGCACGCAACAGCTGCGGCACGCCGATGAAGTCCGACGGTGCAATCGGCAATGTACCGCGCAGCAACAGGTCATTGGTGTGCGCGTTGCTGTCATACAACCTGGGCGTGTAGTAGTCCTGCAAGTTGGCGCCCGGTGCCAGGTTGAGCGGGTTGTTACTCTTGTTGGCGGTATCGGCGTTATCGGCGTGTGCAGAAAACGTCGGCATGGTGAACGCGGCCAGCATCAATGCCGGAACAAGCGGTGATCTGGACATGACAATTCCCCAATTCCATGGCGACTTGCCCGACACCATCTACGTGCTCGGGCTGCCCCGCGTCATAAACGCTGTAGGACCTGTCGATTGAAATTAGCAGCTATATCCAGACGCGCTAGCAACCCGAATGAATTAGTTGTTTAGGAAGGGGAAGAACAGTGGGCCTACCGCTCCAAAGAGCGATAGGCAACAACGGGGAAGTGTCAGACTGCCAGTATGGTTTTGACTTTGTCGCGCAGTTGATCGATGGAAAACGGCTTGCCAATCACTTGCATGCCCTCGGGCACATCGATGCTTTCGGCATAGCCGCTGGCAAACAGGATAGGCAGGTCAGGACGCAGTTCGCGCACTTTGGTCGCCAGTTGCTTGCCATCCATGTCCGGCAGGCCGACATCGGTCATCATCAGGTCGATGACCTTGCTGGAGTCTTCCACCACTTTCAGGGCCTCTTCGGCGTCGGCAGCCTCAAGCACCTGGAACTCCAACTCTTCAAGCACATCGACGATCAACATGCGCACGATGGCATCGTCTTCGACGACAAGGATGGTGGGGGCGGTGGCGGACATAATGAGGGTTCCCGAAAAGTGAGGTGCAGGTCGTGCTCAGTGCAAAGACCATCTTCTAATGAGTGGCTTCGATCCTGGCAAGTTCCCGCAGCAGGTCTTCATTGTGAAGGCAATGGACAAGAATGTCCCGCTCGGGAGACGCACCTGCGCCTCACGTGGTCGAGTGAGGCGAGGGGCATTCACGTGCCAGGCATTATAACGGCGTCATCAACTGCGCTACGGCCGCACCGTCAACCTTGTCGGCAGACAAATCGCGTGCTTGGAATTCGCTGACGTTGTAGGTCAGCGTGCCGTGTTTTTTTCCATAAGGCTTGCGTGTAGCTGCGGTCAGCCCGCTGCTTAAAGCGTTGTCCAGGCCTTCCTGCATTGACTGCAGTGTCCTAAATTTCACCAGCCCCGCGTTCGGGTCATAAAAAAACCATTGCGTGATTCCATCCTTGACCGTTATCCCGGCTAACAAGGCATGGTCTTTTTCGCCAATCCTCAGGGTCTTCGACGTGGGGGAGTTGGTCAGGTCTTCGATGATTTGTGCGACCGTACATTTTGTGATGGTTTGTTCCAGGTGATAGCTTCGCTTGTTGCCAACGACGTCTTGAAGGGTTCTCAAGGTCTGGATGAAGCGTTGCGATTCTGGCGTCAGGGGCGCACCGGCGGCACGGTAGAGGTTGGTCAGGAACACGTCTTCCTTGCCGTGCTCGACCGCCAGCGCCATTGTATTTGCCATCGCCGCACACTCTCCGCGTGAGGCGGGATCGACATGTGCAAGGTAGTGGACCTGCGAAGCAGGGATTAACTGAACGCCGGGGGCCTTGACGTCACAATTGAGCAGGTGCGATGCCTGTTGGGCACTCTCTATCGACTTCAACTTGATTTCCCGGGCAAGCACGCCAATTTCTTCTGCTGTCCGACCGGGCCTGGAAATCAGTTCAATCAGCCCTTCATTGCTGATCCCTGGATAATAGTCGCGCAGACGGGTCACATCGCCACTTTCAAAGCCGCGATTGAAATCAGCGCGATTATGCGGCCATTGCGCACGTTCAAGGTTGGCCTTGAACCCTTCGTGATGAGGCCCGAGCGCCGTTTCAGCATCGCCGATACGGTTCAAACTGCTGTTCAGAGGCGTGAAATTCTGCAGGGGCGCGCCAAATGCCTCCTGCTTGAGCGGGTTATAGGCGTACCAGTTGCCATTGCGATGGACAGCGACCCCGTCGACAGAACGGTCGGCGACTTTAAACGACCCCAGGGCTGCCGCCCCGTATTCCTTGTTGGCTGCTTTCAACAGGTCATAGCTTCCCGATGCGCCCCGGACCTTGTTGATCAGTCTTTGACCCGAGTGGCCGAGCATTCGCGCACCGTGAGTCGCCAACGAGGCCGTGCCGGTGGCCAAGCCCCTGGCGCCGCTCAGAGGGTTGAGCGCGCCGATCAGGGCGCTGCCGATGATACGTCCGGTCTGCGCCGCCTTGACCGCAGTTGAGGTCGTAGTCGAGGCCACCCTGGCAACCTTTGCGCCGGCTCCATAGCCCGCGCTCAAAAGCCCCAGCGCATCCAGGCCAAGGTCGATAATGCCTGACTCATAGTCACCCTGGCGGAAATTGACAATGGCCGACCTCAAGGGAATCAAGTTGAGAAAAAACTCCCTGACGCGCTCGTCACCTGCCTTTTGCTGATCCAGCGTCGTGGTTCCAGCGGCGTGCTGCCATTGGTCCTGGCCACCGATATCCAGGTATTTAAGAAAGGCGTCGGCGAGATAGTTGGTGCGTGCCGATGTAAAGCTCGACGGGGCTGTTGCCGAATCGACCGGTGTTTTTTCAAGCCCTTGGCGGTCAGGGTCATCCGGGCTGAATTTTTCTATTCTGGTCTGGATATTGCTGTTGCGATGATCGCCTTGGGTAATGGCCACCTCCGAGCGTTTGACGATACGGCTGTTCAAGAGGTCCACTTCATACACGCACACCTGCGGTTTTCCTTCCACCAGGCGCTGTGTTCTTATCAGCAATTCATTGCGCCTGGAGCTGAAGACGGGCGGGTTTATAAAGCCTTTATCAATCACGTATTGGTTTTTTTGGTAAAGGTCAATTTTACCGAACTCGAGGTTTTTTCGATCCTCCAGGGGCAGTTCAGAAATCAAGTGCCTTATCTGGGTGTTGACGCCTTTTTCCAGGGAATCGACAGCCGTTTCGTACTGGCCGAGAAACTCGCCGTTGACATTCAGCCTGGGCTGCTGGTTGATCGCATCGATGGGGATTCGACTATCGTCGGTTTTCCAGCGGACATTGATCCCCATCATCGCCATGTCGAGCATCGAATGCTTGCCATCCAACTGCCTGGATTTGTCATCCGAAACGGTCGAGAGGCATTTCTCCTCGAACGGTAGGCCTTCGCCAAACTGTTGCTTGAGCTTTTCCAGGGCAATCGCTTTGCGACTTGGAATGCTGGCCCCGAGTAATTCAGAGGCCGTAATTCTTTCGTTGATTTGCTGATTGAACGCCGTCCTGACGGTTTCCACTTCCTGCGGGGTGTAGAGCGCGTCCGCTTTTTTGGCGACAAGGCCATTGATCACGCCCCAATCCAGCAGCAAGGCCTGGGTGGTGGAGTCCGGGGGATCATTCAGCGCTTGGGCCGCGCTCATCACATGGCCGTAGCTCATCTGTGACGCCGTTCCCGGCGCAATCGCCTCGATCTTGGCCACTGCCCGACAGAAATTGACCCAGGCCTGGCTGCCGTTGACCACGCTGCCGGGAATATCCTTGACCAGCAGTTGCGGCGCCACGCGTGCGAGCAACACGTGGGTGGCGAGTTTGGCTGCAGCTGACGTGACCCGGCCGGCAGTCACCAGATGGCGACTCAGCCCCTCGACGAGCGCGGACGCGGGCATGCCCCAATACGCTTCCTGGCCCAGATCAAAGCCGGCGACTGACTGCCGGCGGGGTTGTTCGACGGACTCGCGATCCAGGCCAATGTTGATGGCGGCCATCACGTAATCGCCGGGGCTGGTGGGCGTGGCAATGCCATTCAAACCGTCCTGCAAGGCTTGGCCCATGGCCTGAGCCTTGGGTGACTTGAGCAGGGTTTGCAGGGCCTGGGCCGGTTCCTGCAATTGGGCATCCGACAACGCACTGGCTTTTATCAGCGCACCTAATGCGCCTTTGGCCAACTCCGCCTGGGCGTCGGAGGAGGGGGCCTGGTTTTGACTGCGCAGGATGCTGGCGTCGACAATGACCCGGACCTTGCGCTGCTCCTCTTGCGTCAGGGGATAAGGCCAGGAAAGTGCCCCGCCGAGGTTGCCCTGCGGCTGTTGCAGCGCGTGAGCGTGAGCAGCCTCGGCCAGGTGAGCCAGGTCGGATCGGGTTTGAGGGACGGGCAAATCATGATGGTTGATAAACGTTTCGAGGCTGACAGAGGGCGTGCCGCCCAAGGCGTTGAAACGGTGATCGTCAGAGCGCGAATCAATGGCGACTTGAGTGTTTTTCAAATGGGCCAGCACGGCAGAAGGCGCGGCATCCTCGGCGAGGGTTTTCGCTGCACGGGTCAACTGTTGTGCCAGGTTCTTCCAGTTTTGCGCGTTTGCCTGCGCATGGGCCTGGGAGACATCCGTTTGGGGTGCATCCGGCGTGCTGGCCGGGGGGCTTTCAGTCACGTCGGCAGCAGCGCGGGTGGATTGAGCTGACGTTACTGGGTGGGTGTGGCCTGTGAACCTGGGCTGTAGTTGCGGAACGGACGAAGAAATCATCGTTATCACCTTGGCAGAATAGGATGGTCGCCTACGAAAAAGCCTCCTTGCGCGTGAGGCCTACTGCAAATGAGTGACAAGTCGAACCGAGCAGTTCCAGTGGGACCGCCTGCACAAATGTCATAAATGTTATGCATAGGCGGGTGTAACGGACGTGGAGGGCGGCACGGTTGTGGCAGAGGAATCTGTACGCTTAATCCTCAATACACATTAGAAACGTAGCCCTGTACCGCCACTTTGGGGCAAACTCCCGGTTTTTCCATACTTGGCCAAGGCATGCCCATGACTCCTGCGTCGTCCGTCGATGAAAAGAGCTTTCGTACACTGCTCAGCCGAAACGTAGCGTTGCCCCTGGGTGTGGGCGTGCTCAGTGCGGTGTTTTTCGTCTGTCTGATCACCTATTTGCTCTCGGTTATCCAGTGGGTGGAGCACACCGACCGGGTCATCAACAACCTCAACGAGTCGTCCAAGCTGACGGTGGACCTGGAAACCGGCTTGCGCGGCTTCCTGATCACCGGTGACGAGCATTTCCTCGACCCGTACGAAGTGGCCAAGCCGCGCATCATTGGTGATTTGCATAATTTGCAGGAGCTGGTGGCGGATAACCCTCAGCAAGTGGATCGGCTCAAGCGCCTGGAGGCGATGCAGGCCGAGTGGAACAAGTACGCCCAATCGATGATTGACCTGCAGCGCCAGAGCGGCGATTACCGCGGAGCGGTGAAGTCCGGTCGCGGCAAGAGCCTGACCGACGCGATTCGCCAGGAATATGCAGACGCCGTGGAGATGGAGCAGCAGTTCCGTGTCACGCGCAATCAAGATGTCACCCGCACCACCGTGATCAGCGTGACCGCATACCTGGCCTTCGTGCTGGGCCTGAGTGGTTTTCTTGCTTATATCGGTCGTAAGAATTTACTAGCACTTTCAGATAGTTACAGCGCAAACCTCGCGTCGCAACAGAAGATCGCTCGGCGCCTCGAGCAACAGGCCTGGCTGCGTAACGGCCAGACCGAACTGGCCGAGCAGGTGCTGGGCCAACTGACCCTGAACATGCTCGGGCGCAACATCCTGCAATTCTTCGCCCAGTACATGGGCTCGGCCGTTGCCGCGCTGTATGTGCGTGAGGAGCACGGCGGCCTCAAGCGCGTGGCCACTTATGGCTTCTCCCGCGAGCAGGAACAGTTGGAACAGTCGATCTACAGCGACGAGGGCATCGTCGGCCAGGCTGCCCAGCTGGACCGCCTGATTCGCCTCGACGACGTACCAGTGGATTACTTCAAGGTCAGCTCCGGCCTCGGCGATGGCCCGACCCGCAGTGTGCTGGTGGTGCCGACCAGCGACGACGACCGCGTCAATGGGGTGATCGAGCTGGGGTTCCTGCGCCCGCTGGAAGAGCGTGATGTAGAGCTGCTGGAGCTGATAGCCGGGAACATCGGCACATCCATCGAAGCCGCGCGTTATCGCCAGCGTCTGCAGGAAGTCCTCGCCGAAACCCAGCAGCTCAACGAAGAACTGCAAGTGCAGCAGGAAGAGCTCAAGACCGCCAACGAGGAACTGGAAGAACAGTCGCGCATCCTCAAGGAGTCCCAGGCCCACCTTGAAACCCAGCAGGCGGAGCTGGAGCAGACCAACGAGCAGTTGGCCGAACAAACCCAGACCCTGGCCGAGCAGCGCGACGCCATGGACCGCAAGAACGTCGAGCTCAACCAGGCCCAGCTCGAGCTGGAAGACCGCGCCGAAGAACTGCAGCGCTCGAGCAAGTACAAGTCCGAATTCCTCGCCAATATGTCCCACGAGCTGCGCACGCCGCTGAACAGCTCGCTGATCCTGGCCAAGTTGCTGGCGGAGAACCCGCAGGAAAACCTCAGCGCCGAACAGGTCAAGTTCGCCGAGTCGATCTATTCGGCCGGCAATGACCTGCTCAACCTGATCAACGACATCCTCGATATTTCCAAGGTCGAAGCCGGCAAGCTCGAAATGCGCCCGGAAAACTCCAGCGTGGCGCGCCTGGTCGACGGCCTGCGCGGCATGTTCGAACCGCTGGCTGCCGACCGCAAGCTGGGTTTCCAGGTGGAGGTCCAGGAAGGCACACCGGCGATGCTGTTCACCGACCGCCAGCGTCTGGAGCAGATCCTCAAGAACCTGCTGTCCAACGCGGTCAAGTTTACCGAGCAGGGCCAAGTGAGCCTGTCGGTGTACCGTGCGGCGGACGAAGGCATTGCGTTCAGCGTGCGCGACTCCGGCATCGGCATTGCCCCGGACCAGCAGGAAAGCATCTTCGAGGCCTTCCGCCAGGCCGACGGCACCACCAACCGCCGTTATGGCGGCACCGGCCTGGGCCTGTCGATCTCGCGCGACCTGGCCAGCTTGCTCGGCGGCTACATCAGCGTGACCAGCGAGCCTGGCAAAGGCAGCGTGTTTACCCTGGTCTTGCCTGAGCAGTACGTCGAACGCCAGGAAGACACCCCGCCTATCGAGCAGCCGCGCCAGGTGGTGGCCGCCCCTGCGCCCAAGCCCATCGCGGTGTCGCCGCTGCCGGTGGCCGATGCGCACCTGATCCCGCGGTTTGCCGATGACCGCGACAAGGCACCGTTCACCACGCGCTGCATCCTGGTGGTGGAGGACGAGCCGAATTTCGCCCGTATTCTCTTCGACCTGGCCCATGAACTGGGTTACCACTGTCTGGTGGCCCACGGCGCGGACGAGGGCTACAGCCTGGCCGAGGAATACACTCCGGACGCGATCCTGTTGGACATGCGCCTGCCGGATCACTCCGGGCTGACCGTGTTGCAACGCCTCAAGGAGCACGCCAGTACCCGCCACATCCCGGTGCATGTGATTTCCGTGGAAGACCGCGTCGAAGCCGCCATGCACATGGGCGCAATCGGTTATGCGGTGAAGCCCACCACCCGCGAGGAGCTCAAGGACGTGTTCGCGCGCCTGGAAGCCAAGCTGACCCAGAAGGTCAAGCGCGTGCTGCTGGTGGAAGATGATGACCTGCAACGCGACAGCATTGCCCGCCTGATCGGCGACGATGACATCGAAATCACCGATGTTGGCTATGCCCAGGCCGCCCTCGACCTGCTGCGCACCAATATCTATGACTGCATGATCATCGACCTGAAGCTGCCGGACATGCTCGGCAACGAATTGCTCAAGCGCATGGCCACCGAGGATATCTGCTCGTTCCCGCCGGTGATTGTCTACACCGGGCGCAACCTGACCCGCGATGAAGAAGCCGAACTGCGCAAGTATTCGCGCTCGATCATCATCAAAGGCGCGCGCTCGCCAGAGCGCCTGCTGGATGAAGTCACACTCTTTCTGCACAAAGTCGAATCCCAGCTGTCCCATGATCGCCAGAAGATGCTCAAGACCGCCCGCAGCCGCGACAAGGTCTTCGAGGGGCGCAAGATCCTGCTGGTGGACGACGATGTGCGCAACATCTTCGCCCTGACCAGCGCCCTGGAGCACAAAGGCGCCGTGGTGGTGATCGGGCGTAACGGCCGTGAGGCCATCGACAAACTCAACGAAGTCGAGGACATCGACCTGGTGCTGATGGACGTGATGATGCCGGAAATGGACGGTTACGAGGCCACTGCCCTGATCCGCCAGGACCCGCGCTGGAAGAAGCTGCCGATCATTGCCGTGACGGCCAAGGCCATGAAGGACGATCAGGAACGCTGCCTGGCGGCGGGTTCCAACGATTACCTGGCCAAGCCGATTGATCTGGACCGCCTGTTCTCGCTGATTCGCGTATGGCTACCGAAGATGGAACGCATTTAAGTGGAGCGAAGTTTTTTGGAGAAGAGCAGCGATATTGAGCTGCGCCTGTTGATCGAGGCGATCTACCTCAAGTACAGCTACGACTTTCGCGACTACTCCGGTGCGTCAGTCAAACGCCGCGTGGCGCACGCCTTGCGCCAGTTTGATTGTGCGACGATTTCGGCGCTGCAGGAGCGGGTGCTGCACGACCCGGCGGCGTTCATGCAACTGCTGCAGTTCCTGACGATTCCGGTGAGCGAGATGTTTCGCGATCCCTCGCACTTCCTGGCAATCCGCCAGGAAGTGGTGCCGCTGCTCAAGACCTACCCGTCGATCAAGATCTGGATCGCCGGCTGCAGCACGGGAGAGGAGGTGTACTCCATGGCCATCCTGTTGCGCGAGGAGGGCTTGCTGGAACGCACGATCATCTACGCGACGGACATCAACCCGGCGTCCCTGGACAAGGCCAAGCAGGGCATCTTTTCCCTGGAGAATGTGCGGGCCTACACCGCCAACTATCAGCAGGCTGGTGGGCAACGTTCATTTGCCGACTACTACACCGCGGCTTACGATTACGCGATCTTCGACAAGTCGCTGCGTGAGAACGTGACATTCGCCGATCACAGCCTGGCGACCGACAGCGTGTTTTCAGAAACACAATTAATTTCATGTCGTAACGTATTGATTTACTTCAATAAAAAATTGCAGGATCGAGCATTCGGATTGTTTCATGAGTCGCTGTGCCATCGCGGCTTCCTGGTGCTGGGCAGCAAGGAGACCCTGGATTTCTCCGCCTTCGGCAAACAATTCGAACCCTTGGTCAAACAGGAACGGATCTACCGAAAACTATGACTCAAGCGACTGCCAACCCGCCATTGGTCGCGGGTATAGAGGCTATCGTCATCGGTGCATCCGCCGGTGGTGTCGAGGCGTTGCTGAAGGTTTTTGCCGAACTGCCCAGAGGGTTCGGGTTGCCGATCATCACGGTGTTGCACCTGCCCGATGAGCGCCGCAGCCAGCTGGCCGAAGTGTTTGCCCGCCGCCTGGCCATGCCGGTGGTGGAAGCGCGCGACAAGGAAGTGATTCAGCCTGGCACCCTGTATTTTGCCGGCCCTGGTTATCACCTGTCGGTGGAGCACGATCGCAGCCTGTCGTTGAGCCAGGAAGAGCGCGTACACCATTCGCGGCCCGCGATCGATTTCCTGTTCGAGTCCGCCGCCGATACCTACGGCCCGGGCCTGCTCGCCATTCTGTTGACCGGCGCCAACCAGGACGGCGCCCGTGGCCTGGCCCACGTCAAGCAACAGCGTGGAACTACCGTGGTGCAAGAACCCACTGAGGCACGTGTTGCCATCATGCCCCGTGCAGCCCTGGCGCTGCATACACCTGACCACATTCTTACGTTGAGCCACATTGGCTCACTGTTGGCTTCCCTGGAATATTCCCCATGTTAAGTACTGTCCAGGCCAAACTGCTGATCGTTGACGATCTGCCGGAGAACCTGCTGGCCCTCGAAGCGCTGATCAAGCGCGAGGATCGCCAGGTCTTCAAGGCATTGAGCGCCGATGAAGCCTTGTCCCTGTTGCTGGAGCACGAATTCGCCATGGCGATTCTCGACGTGCAGATGCCCGGCATGAATGGTTTCGAGCTGGCCGAGCTGATGCGCGGTACCGAAAAAACCAAGAACATCCCGATTGTGTTCGTCAGTGCCGCCGGCCGCGAACTCAATTACGCCTTCAAAGGCTACGAAAGCGGCGCCGTGGACTTCCTGCACAAGCCGCTGGATATCCATGCGGTGAAGAGCAAGGTCAATGTGTTCGTCGACCTGTATCGCCAGACCAAGGCAGTCAAGCAGCAACTCGAAGCCCTGGAGCGCGCCCGTCGTGAGCAGGAACTGTTGCTCACGCGCCTGCAGGCCACCCAGGCCGAACTGGAGCAGGCGGTGCGCATGCGCGATGACTTCATGTCGATCGTCGCCCATGAAGTGCGTACGCCGCTCAACGGCCTGATCCTTGAAACCCAACTGCGCAAGATGCACCTGGCGCGGGACAATGCGGCCGCGTTTACCCTGGACAAGATGCACGCCATGGTTGACCGCGACGAACGGCAGATCCAGAGCCTGATCCGCCTGATTGAAGACATGCTCGACGTGTCGCGCATCCGCACCGGTAAATTGTCGATTCGCCCGGGGCGTTTTGACCTCGCGCAACTGGTGCGCAACCTGGTCGAGAACTTCGCGCCGCAAGTGGCGGCAGCGGATTCGTCCATGCACCTGGTGGCAGAAGAACCGGTGGAAGGCAACTGGGACGAGTTCCGGATCGAGCAGGTGGTCACCAACCTGCTGACCAACGCCTTGCGCTACGGGGCCAAGAGCCCGGTGGATGTGCGCGTATACCGCGAGCACGGCGAAGCGCGGGTAGAGGTGCGCGACCGTGGCATCGGTATCAGCCAAGAGAACCAGAAGCGCATTTTCCAGCAGTTCGAGCGGGTTTCTGCCAGCCAGGTGGCGGCGGGCCTGGGCCTCGGGTTGTTTATTTCAGAGCAGATCGTTGCAGCCCATGGTGGCACCATCGAGGTCGAGAGCCAGATAGGCGAGGGCGCCTTGTTTCGGGTGTGCCTGCCCCTTGAAACGTCGGTATGAAATCAATCGTCACCCCGACGCAACCTCTGCGTGACCCCATGGTCGTAATTGCAGCAATTGACCGGACAAAGGCTTCCCATGAGTGAAGATGCACAAGATGTCGTACTGATCGTCGAGGACGACGAATCCATTATGTTTGTGCTGGGTGAGTACCTGGCAGGCCTGGGCTATCGGGTGTTGAAGGCAATTGATGGGGAGCAGGCGTTCCAGATCCTGGCGACCAAGCCGCACCTGGACCTGATGGTCACCGACTACCGCCTGCCGGGCGGGATTTCCGGCGTGCAGATCGCTGAACCAGCGGTCAAGCTGCGCCCAGAATTGAAAGTCATCTTTATCAGCGGCTACCCGCAGGAAATCCTCGACTGCAACAGCCCGATCACGCGCAATGCACCGATCCTGGCCAAGCCGTTCGATCTGGATACGTTGCAGGAGCATATCCAGCGCTTGCTGGCCTGATGGCGGGGCGGCGTCGAACGTCCGACGCCGCTGCTTTTCATAGGTTCAAGGTATCAGTTGTTTCACATTGGCATTGAGCGTGCGCTGGATGTGAGGTGCCTTAGCTCACCATAAATGCCGGCGGTATATCCCCTTTGACATAAAATACCTCTAACTCCTGCCCGTTCAATTTTTCAACGGCTTGCAGAAGGGTTGCTTTAGTGATTTTTTTATCCCTGACCAATCTTTCCCCATCTTTAAGAACGATATCGACCACCGTCCTGAATGCGTCCGGGTCTTGGGTGGTGTCGACCGTAAAGACGGGCACCTTCTTAGTGGGTGTTGAGTATTGAGTAGCGAAACTATTGGCTTTGGCCTTGCTCGCGCTGAATGACATGACTTCACCGCCACTGCCTGATGTTCTCGCCGTATGTTGGATAATCGCAGCCAGATAGTCGTCGCCTGAAGAGTCCGTTCCCGCTGCACGCCTGAGGCCGGTCGCGAGAGTATCCCCGGTCGCTGTATGCCCCCGATATATTTGGGTTGGGACGGCAAAGTCAAATTTCTTCAATGCCTCAAGGGTTCGGACACTCGCCTTGGTCCCGGGCGTGGCAAGGCGTTCATTGAGTAAACGAACCATGAACTTTTCAGCACTTATTTCGCTGTCGGGGCGGATGGCGAGTGGTGCGTCATACAGCTTTTTAACATCCGTACTCGGCACACTGTTTATTCGCTGCCACGCGTCAGTATGGTCGAAGACCTTGAACTCCAACTTCGTGGGGTCAGTGCTATGAGTCACGTAGCCTGGCTTCAGTTTCTTGTCGTGAGTCAGTTTCTCCAGGGCCTTTTCCATGTCCTGTGCATTGGAAAATTTCGCAAGCCCATGATTAGGGTCATAGAAGTAGAAGCTCTTTGCGGTGTCATCAACCCTGACGCCAGCCGCCATGGCGTGACCAGGAGAGTCGATCATGATTGACTTGGATACGCTGGCGTCGGCCAGCTCATTCACGATGCCTTGAACCGTCTCCTGACGCACCGTCTGTTGAGCATGAAAAGCACTTCGTGCGCCGACTTGGGTTTGGATCTTGCTGAGTTTGGCAGCAAATTCTCTGGAGGCCGGATCGGCCGGGTAGGCCGCTGCACTGAGCATGTTTTTGATCAATAACTGTTCTTTGCCTTCTGCCATGGCGTCCGCCATGACGCGTGATAGCGCGGCACATTGGCCATCGGACAATTGTCCGGTCTTGGAAAGGTAGATGACTTGAGGCATGGGTATTACGCTGCCAAGCCCTGGTTCTATGGCGTCGATAAAACGCGCTGAGCCAACTCGACCCATTTGGTAAGAGAGATCGTCGAACCGCTTGAGCAGCATCCCGACCTCTTTGGCGGTAAGGTTTTTATTGCCAGCCAAGGTGATGATATCTGCGGGCTCCATGGAATTGGAGAACCCTTTGATAGTGTGGGGGTTGCCTGATTGGTATCCGCTTTCAAACTGAGCTTTTTGCGGTCCGGTGCGATGGTCGTTAACGGTCTTTTTCCAGCTTTTGACAACGGCCTCATCGAGTGTCTTTCGGGGGCGGTCCGCAGTCGCCCATTTCCCGAGTTCTGCCGTTTGGGCCTGCAGCGAGGGCAAAAAGTCCTCCAGCGGTGGGCCATAAGGTTTTAGTGACAAGGGATCAAGTGCGTGCCACTTGTTATCTTTGAACGCTGCCGCACCCTCCATAACGTCGCCTTGATACTTGAAGGTACCCATCGACACGCTGTCCAGGCCGTTGGGCGCAGTGAGCAAACCGCGGCCAGAAATCTGTAGGGAATGAATACCGTCAGAGAGTGACGATGCTGCGGATTTCGCACCTTTCGTCAACAAGCGCGTCAGGTCCGCCACATCCGCGAAAAGATTGGCGTCTTTAAGCACGGCGCCACCGAATTTCTTGACGCCTGTCAGTAGCCCCATAGCCGTTTTTCTACTGGTTCTGTTAGCAATGCCGCTGCCTTTGGCGCCAGGATTATAAAGCGCTATCAGATCCAGCATTGCATCGCCGATGGCGTCGTCCCATTTACCCTCAATCGCGTTTTCGATAGCGGACTTGAACGGAATAATGACATTCAGAATGCTGTTGTTGAGTTGATTGTTTTCCCGGTATAGCTTCTCAAAATTTGTTTCACCGAAAGCATCCGCCTGGAAACTGACCTTGTCGCTAAAGAAATGCTCGCTGACGGTCTTGGCGATGACGTCGGTCTTAGTGGTGAAGAATGTCTTGAGGGGGGCAGTTGTCGAGTTCGGTTCGTCGGCACCGGAGGAACCTGACGTGAGCTGGATCCTGACAGGATCAATAATGACAGGGACTTTTGACGGTGGTAATCCACCGTGCCCGATCCCATATTTATCCAGATCGAACGGCAGCCGTGTAAATCCTTCGATATATTTATCCCCATCTACACCACGGGCGATACTGGGTGCACCGATAGGCAGTTCATCAGGCAGGTCGGTTTTTTTGCGAATAGTCTGGTCACTTACAGAGAACTCATAGTAGGTGACTTTCTCGTCACGCACCGTTTTAAACAATAGGCCACCGCGGCCAATATTTTTGTATTGTTTTTGACTGATATCATCGTCGCTATCCTCATGCAGTGGCCGACGCACGGAGTAAGCCGTTATTCCACCGAATTGAAAGTTTTTTCGGTCTTCTAGAGGAAGTCGGGAAATCTGACTTTTTATACGCGAGGTAAAGGCATTTTTTACCCCGTCGAAATAAGGGGTGAACGTTTCTTTGAATACTTCCTTGATATCAGGAAGCGCATCGAATTTAGGCTCGATTTTTTTTAGAAGCGCCTTGTCCGAATCAGACCTGAGCGTGTTGGTCTTGAGCCGACCCGACATGTACAGATCAATAATCGAATACGCTTTGCCACCTCTGTTTTGGCGGCCCAGCTTGATGAATTCTTTCTCCAGGGGAACGTCAGCGCCGAGTACTTTTTTGAGTTCGACTTCTGCCAAGGCTTTTCGGGTCGGCAGCGGTGAGGAGAACACCGCGAGGCGTGTACTCAGTTCCTTTATCTGTTGGTTGAATTTTCCCTGCGTGTGTTCAATTGCTGCGGGGTCGTAGATGTCATCGTCATTCTTGACTAGAAAACCATTGACGATACCCCAATCAACCATGGCGTTGCGCTGCGCGAGGGCGGCGTGCACCGCTTGGGGCTCGCTGGCCGCAGAGGTGTTGCCGAACTCGATCACCTGGTCAAATGTCATGGTCGCCGCAGTACCGGGCGCCTGTTGCTCAATGCGCGAAACGGCAGCACTGAACACAGCCCACTCGTTGGAACCGTACACCAGGTTCTCCGGCAACTGTTTGACCAGAAACTGCGGCGCGACCCGCAAGAGCAGCAAATACCCCCTCACGTCAGGGACATTGGCGTTTTCACGTTCCAGATGGTCGTTGACCGCCGCAATGATCGCCGAGGCGGGTTTGCCCCAATTGTCGGGATGGTTCAGGTCATAGCCTGCGATACGGTTGCGTTGTGTTTCGGGCGTGATGCCCAGTTGCAGTGCCACCGCTGTCATCAACCATTCATTGACACTGGTTGGGGTTGAAATGCCCTGCAGTTCGGCTTCCAGTTTCTGACCCAGTGCCTGCGCCTGTGGGTTTGCGATCAACTGTTCGAGTACCTTGCGAGGGGTTGCAGGGGCTTGCGTGTTGGCGACGGCGTGTGTGATCAAGGACTGAATGTGGGTATTAGCGGAGTCGTTGACGATAGCGCGCACGCGGTCTTGCTGGGGTTGAGTCAAGGGTACCGCTCGACCCAGCAGCCCCCCGAAATCACCCTGGGCAGGCGGAGCGGGCAATGGCATGGCAATTTTATGGGCCAAGCGCAGGGTCTCTTGCCAATTGGTGGGTAACGGCAGGCCCAGCACCTGGATGTACCGTTCGGCGCTCATGCTTTGCCCTTCGACAAGGTTGTTCTTGCGCGCAATATAAGAGTCTGGTGGCAGGGTTATCTGCAGCGATCTAAGCCGCCGTTCAGTGCCGTAGTATTGATGTTTCTGCAATTCACCTGTTTTAGTCAGACCCTCGATAAGGGCTTGCTGGGCAATGGCATCGGCCGCCGTCATCGACGTTTTTGGCGGCGGTGGTGGCAGCTGATTCTGGACACTTTGTTGGGCGAGAAGCGATCTTTGCCCGATGCTCCGAATAGCTCTTTGATTACGTTTCGGATCGATGTCCCGCTCCGCAGAAGCCTCTGCAAGAGGTGCATGGGGCGAGGGGGGCGTTGATGTTTGCGCGGCGTTCTGAAGATGCTGGCGGGGAAGAGTAACGCTATCGGGTGAAATCATGGAGGGCATTCTCTGAGAGGCAAATGAACATACCCCGGGTGTCGTCACTGCGCCCGCGGTATAACACTTGGTATTGCCATCAGCCTCTAGCGTTCCAACTCTACCCTTTGCCGAAAGTTTCTAAATGCGCTGGGCGCCGATACAAAGGTGATTCACCCGACGGCACTTTATTACTACAAGGAAAACTTCAGACATTGCAGGTCAATCAGCCAAATTCGTCGCCTTCAACGTAAATAGCCTGTCGGCGCACCCGGTCGAGCTCCAGCGTTTCGCCTGACCTGCGCCTCATTCACTGGCCTTTATGTGAATCATCTCCCGCACCTTCGCCGTCAACAAATCAAAGGTAAATGGCTTGGTGATCAACTGCATGCCCGGGTCCAGGAAGCCTCCCCGTACCGCCGCATGCTCGGCATATCCGGTAATAAACAAAACCTTCAATTCCGGGCGAATTTGCCGGCCGATTTCGGCCAGCTGGCGGCCATTCATGCCTGGCAGCCCCACATCGCTGATCATCAGGTCGATGCGCTGGCTGGATTCGATGATCGGCAGCGCATTGTCGGCATCGCCGGCTTCGACGAAGGCGTAGCCCAACTCGCTCAGCACCTGGCTCACCAGCACGCGCACAGCGGGGTCGTCCTCGACGATCAGCACGCACTCGCCGGCATTCGCGAACGGCAATAGAGCAGAGTCCAACGGCGTATCAGCCGTGACTTCACCGACAAAACGCGGGAGAAACAGGCTCACGGTGGTGCCTTTGCCGACCTCACTGTGGATGGTCACATGGCCATGAGATTGGCGTGCAAAACCGTAGATCATCGACAAGCCCAGGCCGGTGCCCTGGCCGATGGGTTTGGTCGTGAAGAACGGGTCGAATACCCGCCCCATGAGGCTTTCCGGAATCCCGCAGCCGGTGTCGCTGACGCTCAGTTCCACGTAGTCGCCGGGGTTCAAGGTGCCATACGCGGCGGTGAACACGCTGTCGAGGTGGCGGTTGCTGGTTTCGACGATCAGGCGGCCGCCGTCGGGCATGGCGTCGCGGGCATTCAAGACCAGGTTGAGCAGGGCGCTTTCCAGCTGATTGGGGTCGGCTTCGGCGGTCCACAGCCGGTCCTCCAGGCGCATGTCCAGGGCAATGCTCTCGTTGATGCTGCGTTGCAGCAGTTCGCCCATCGAAGTGACCAGCTCATTGATCTGCACCGGCTTGGAATCCAGCGACTGGCGCCGTGAAAATGCCAGCAGGCGGTGAGTCAGGCCGGCAGCGCGGTTGGCCGAGGTCACGCCCAGGTCAATCAGGCTGTCGAGGTCGTCCAACTTGCCGCGCGACACACGCCGCCGCAACAGCTCCAGGCTGCCGATAATGCCGGTGAGCATATTGTTGAAGTCGTGGGCGATACCGCCCGTCAACTGCCCGACCGCTTCCATTTTCTGCGATTGGCGCAACGCTTCTTCGTTGCTGCGCAACTGCGCCGTGCGCTCCTCGACTTGCTGCTCGAGGGTTTCCAGGGTGCGCTGCAGGTGCAGTTCGCTCTCGCTGAGGTCAATCAAGCGGTCACGCGCGTCGTATTGCCGGCGGCGACCGCGCAGGGCCGCGCTCACCAGGCTGATCAGGGTGATGGGGTGGAACGGCCGCTCAAGGAACGTGACATTGCCGAGCAGGCCACTCAGGTGCGAAGAACCATTCTGTTCGCTGCCGCCGTGGTGGGTCATCAGCACGATGGGCAGGTCCGACCAGGCTGGCTGCTGATGCAAATGCTCCAGCAACGGCTCCAGGTCCGCGCCCCGCAGCGCTTCGGCCGCAATGATCAGCAGGCCGGCACCTTGCTCCAGGGCCTCGCACAGCATCGGCAGGCTGCTGGCAACGATGCCGCTGTAGCCGGCCTCGTTGAGCATCATCAGCGCCAAAGTACCGTCACGGCCCATAGGCGCCAGGACGATGGCGCGCTCGGATACGGGTGAAATAGCCGTCACACGCCCTCATCCTTGAGCAGAGGCGAGCCCGCGCCCATGTAGGTTGGAATGCCACGCAACACGCCCTGGAAATTATCCAGCGGTTCGCCGACGGTCATGCCACGGCTGCTGATACGGTACTCGCGGATGGTCGACTCGTGGGAGCCGGTGCGTTTCTTGATGATCGAGATGGCACGGCGCACCTTGCCCAGCGCCTCGAAGTAACGCA
Organism: Pseudomonas sp. 13B_2.1_Bac1; assembly: GCF_025466155.1. NCBI lineage: Bacteria > Pseudomonadati > Pseudomonadota > Gammaproteobacteria > Pseudomonadales > Pseudomonadaceae > Pseudomonas > Pseudomonas sp. 13B_2.1_Bac1. Next base: position 49,192 of record NZ_JANLOH010000096.1, read on the forward strand.
GCAGAATCACGGTGTCCGCCAGGTAAGTGATGTCGACCGGTGCCTGCATGTCGCCGACCAGCCCGTGCTGCGCAACGGTCATGAACGTCGCCGCGCCCCGGCGGTTGAGGTACAGCAGCAACTCGTGCATATGCAGGATCAGCGCGTTCTCTTCCGGCATGGCCGCCTGGTAACCGTTGATGCTGTCGATGACCACGGTCTTGATCCCGCGCTCGTCGACACAGCGGCGTACCCGGTGCGAGAACTCGCCGGGGGACAGCTCGGCGGCGTCTACTTGCTCAATCAGCAGGTTGCCGGTGGCTTGCAGGGCGTCGAGGTCGATGCCCATGTTTTTCATGCGCTCGAACAGCAGGCCCAGTTCTTCATCGAAAATGAACAGCGCGGCTTTTTCGCCACGGGCCACGGCAGAGGCGGCAAAGATCATCGAGATCAGCGATTTGCCGGTACCGGCCGGGCCGAGGATCAGGCTGCTGGAGCCGGTCTCCACGCCGCCGCCCATCAACGCGTCGAGTTCTTGGATGCCGCTGCTCAAGGTCTGGCGCACGTAGCCACCGCGATGCTCGGCGGCCACCAGGCGCGGGAACACGTGAATGCCATCCTGCATGATGGTGAAGTCGTGAAAGCCGCCACGGTATTTCTGGCCGCGGTACTTCACCACGCGCACGCGTCGGCGTTCGGCGCCGTAATTGGGTGTCAGTTCTTCCAGGCGGATGACGCCGTGCGCCACGCTGTGCACGGTTTTGTCGAGGGATTCGGTGGTCAGGTCATCCAGCAGCAGTACGGTGGCGTCATAGCGCACGAAGTAGTGCTTGATCGCCAGGATCTGCCGGCGATAGCGCAGCGAGCTTTGTGCGAGCAGGCGGATTTCCGAAAGGCTGTCGATCACCACGCGGGTCGGCTTGACCCGTTCCACCACTTCGAAGATCTGCCGGGTGGCTTCGCCCAGTTCCAGGTCGGAGGAGTACAACAGGCTCTGCTGGTGCTCGGCATCCAGCAGGCTCTCCGGCGGGGTCAGTTCGAAGATATGGATATTCTCGTCCAGGTCCCACCCGTGGGACTTGGCGCCTTGGCGCAATTCGCGCTCGGTTTCGGACAGCGTGATGTACAGCGTTCGCTCACCTTCTTTCGCGCCGGCCTGCAGAAAGTGCAGGGCGACCGTGGTTTTACCGGTGCCAGGTTCGCCTTCCAGGAGAAACAGATGGCTGCGCGATAGCCCGCCGGAAAGAATGTCATCAAGACCTTCGATGCCGGTGGCTGCTTTTTCGGATAACAACGCTTTGGATGTAGACAAGAAGTGCCCTCAGGTCACATACGAGTAGAGGATGCGCGCCCTGGTGGACGCGCCATGTTCTCTTGACCGTAGCGCTTTGCGGCGGTTCAACCTGTTCCAGGAAAATACGGCCTGTGGTGTCTACAGACCCTGTTGCAGGGCCGGATCGTCGGGGTTTTGCTGTTCGAGCTGGGCCAGCAGCACCTGCACGTTCTGCAATTGGCCGCTTTCTTTCCAGTAGGTGACGAGCAGCACCCGCGCCTTGCGATTGGCCGGGTGGCGCTGGATGATTTCTTCCAACTGGCGCTGGGCCGCTTCCTGTTCCTGCTGGGCGTGCAGGGTGGTGGCCAGGTCGTAGCGGTAATCCTGATTGTCCGGCTCCAGCTCCACGGCCTTGGACAGCCCCAGCAGCGCATAGGGGCGCTCGCCGTGGTGCAGCAGCCACATGCCCAGCGCATGTTGCAGGTAAGCCGATTCAGGGTGCGCCGCCAGTTGCCGCGCGAGCAGTTGACGGGACTCGTCGGTCTTGCCTTGCTTGTCCAGCAGCTCGATCTGCGCGACCACCGCCTGCAAGTTGTCCGGCTGCAGGCGCATGGCCTGTTCCAGCGCATTTTGTGCATCGGGCAGCAGGGCGCTGTGGATGTACAGGCGCGCCAGTTGAATCCAGCCCTCAGCCGTTTCCGGCTGGGCCTTGAGCTTCTTCACGAATTCATCCAGCACCTGCTGCAAGGGCCCGAAATACAAGCCCAAGGTGTCGGGCGAGAGGCCGAGCAAGGCATTGGCGGCGGCAAAGCGCACGCCTTGTTCGGGGTCATCCAGGGCAGGGCCGAGCAACAGCGTGCGCTGGCCCGTGGGCACCAGGCCGACAATGCTATGGATAGCGGCTTCGCGTACCAGCGGCGAGTCGCTGGCGAGGTCTTTATCCGCCAGCTTCAAGGCCTGGGGGCTGGGGTAGTTGGGCAGTTCGGCATGCAATGCGGCGCGGCGCTCGGGCGACAGGTCCGGCCGGCCCAATTGCTGATAAAGCACGCGCGCCGCGCCCGGCTCGCCGTTATGCGCCTGTTTCAGCGCTTTGGCGTAACCATGGGCAATGGCGGGTGGCACGGCCACCGGTGTGGCGCGGGAGAAATACCAGGTGATCAGTACAATCAACAACAGGGCGCACAGGCCGACGATGGAGTAACGGCGTGACTTTGACATGCAGGCGTCCGAAAGCTTGGGCAGCTAGAGCAAAGCCATCAGCTTCGGCCAGACCAGGGCAGGTGTCAAACCCGCATCAGGTCAGCACGTATTCCACCGGCTCGAGCGGCGGCGGCAAGTCGGTTTCGCCGAGGGCCGCGAGAATCTCGCGCTCCAGGGTGCGCAGAATCGCGTTGCAGGGCAGGTCGTTTTCGTCGAAGCCGAAAGGGTCTTCGAGATCATCGCCGATCTCGTCCAGGCCAAAGAAGGTGTAGCTGACAATGGCGGTGAATACCGGCGTGAGCCAGCCCAGGGGCTCGGCCATGGCGAACGGCAACAGAATGCAGAACAGGTAGATGGTGCGGTGCAGCAGCAAGGTGTAGGGGAAGGGCAGCGGCGTGGCCTTGATCCGCTCGCACGAGGCCTGCACCTGGCTGAGGCTGACCAGCCGGGTCTCCAGTTGGGTGTAGCGCCATTCGCTGAGCACGCCCTGTTCGGTCAACACGGAAAACCGCGCGCCGACCTGCTGCAGCAGCTTGTCGGGGAGGTTGGGGTGGCGGGTGTCGACGTCGCTCCACGGCTTGATTGCCAGCGCTTCATCTTCATGCCGCAGGCGGGCGACCAGGCCGTGCGCAAAACCACCCAGCGCGCGCAGCAGGCCGGCGCGCTCGGCCGGGTCACTGAGCACCTGGGTCTCGCGGATCAGCGAGCGCACATCGATGATCATCTGTCCCAGTTGCTTGCGGCCTTCCCACCAGCGGTCATAGCAGGCGTTATTGCGAAAGCTCATGAAGATCGACAGCGACAGCCCCAGCAGCGTGAAAGGCGTGGCGTTGACCTTGGAGAAATACGCCGGGTGCAGAGTTTCCACCAGCACGATCACCGAGGCCAGCAACGTGACCAGCAGGCTGCGCAGGGCTATGCGCTTGGCTATCGAGCCTTTGAGGGAGAACAGGATACCCAGGAGGTTGGGTTTGGGACGCACAATCATCGACGGGACAGGGCTTCTTCGGGGACGCGGCTTCAGGTGGGTGTAGCCCCTCAGATTAGAAGCAAGCGCGACAGGCGTCCAATCGCTTGGACTGACTGGCCGATAAGCAGGATTGATGACTGGCCAAACCAGTCAAGCAGGTTGAAAGCTTTGACCATTGCTGCGCCAGCGCGCGGGAGCGACTATTTCCACGATTCGGTCCTTCTGGTTCAAGGAAACAATAATGCAGATTGAAAACAAGATCTTCCTGGTCAGCGGCGGCGCGTCAGGCCTGGGCGCGGCCACCGCAGAAATGCTGATTGCCGCCGGTGCCAAGGTGATGCTGGTGGATTTGAACGCCGACGCGGTGACCGCCAAGGCCAAGCAGTTGGGCGAGAACGCACGCAGCGCCGTGGCCGATATCAGCCAGGAAGCGGCGGCCGAAGCCGCCGTGCAAGCGACCGTTGCCGCCTTTGGCGGCCTGCATGGGCTGGTCAACTGCGCCGGTGTGGTGCGTGGCGAGAAAATCCTCGGCAAGAACGGCCCCCACGGGCTGGCCAGCTTTGCCCAGGTGATCAACGTCAACCTGATCGGCAGCTTCAACCTGCTGCGCCTGGCGGCAGCGGCCATCGCTGAAACCGAAGCGAATGCCGATGGCGAGCGCGGCGTGATCATCAACACCGCCTCGGTTGCCGCGTTTGATGGGCAGATCGGCCAGGCTGCCTATTCCGCCTCCAAAGGCGCGATCGCCAGCCTCACGTTGCCGGCCGCTCGCGAGCTGGCGCGCTTTGGTATCCGCGTGATGACCATCGCCCCGGGCATTTTCGAAACGCCGATGATGGCCGGCATGACCGCCGAAGTGCGCGACTCGCTGGCCGCAGGCGTGCCATTCCCGCCGCGCCTGGGCAAACCTGCGGAATACGCGGCCCTGGTCCGCCACATCATCGAAAACAGCATGCTCAATGGTGAGGTGATCCGTCTCGACGGCGCCTTGCGCATGGCCGCCAAGTAAGGAGAACTTCCATGACTGATCCCATCGTAATTGTCAGTGCCGTGCGCACCCCCATGGGCGGCTTCCAGGGCGACCTCAAGGGTCTGACCGCGCCGCAGCTGGGCTCTGCCGCGATCCGTGCCGCGGTCGAGCGTGCCGGTATCGCCACCGATGCTGTCGATGAAGTGCTGTTCGGCTGTGTGCTGCCTGCCGGCCTCGGCCAGGCCCCGGCGCGCCAGGCGGCCCTCGGCGCCGGACTGGACAAGTCGACGCGCTGCACCACCCTCAACAAGATGTGCGGTTCGGGCATGGAGGCGGCGATCCTGGCACATGATTCGCTGCTGGCCGGCAGCGTCGACGTGGTGATTGCCGGCGGCATGGAAAGCATGTCCAACGCCCCTTATCTGCTCGACCGCGCCCGCAGCGGCTACCGCATGGGCCACGGCCGCGTGCTCGACCATATGTTCCTCGACGGCCTCGAAGACGCCTACGACAAGGGCCGCCTGATGGGCACCTTTGCCGAAGACTGCGCCGCGCACAACGGCTTTACCCGTGAAGCCCAGGACGCCTTTGCCATCGCCTCGCTGACCCGTGCGCAAGAAGCGATCACCCATGGCAGCTTCGCCGCCGAGATCGTCCCGGTGCAGGTCACGGTCGGCAAGGAGCAGAAGACCGTCCAGCATGACGAACAGCCGCCCAAGGCCAAGCTGGACAAGATCGCCAGCCTGAAACCGGCGTTCCGCGAAGGCGGTACCGTGACGGCGGCCAACTCCAGCTCGATCTCCGACGGTGCGGCGGCCTTGTTGCTGATGCGCCAGTCCGAGGCGCTCAAGCGCGGGCTCAAGCCGCTGGCGGTGATCCATGGTCACGCGGCCTTTGCCGATGAGCCCGGGCTGTTTCCGGTGGCGCCGGTGGGCGCAATCCGCAAGCTGATGAGCAAGACCGGCTGGAACCTCGATGAGGTTGACCTGTTCGAGATCAACGAAGCCTTCGCGGTGGTCACCCTGGTGACGATGAGCAAGCTGGAAATCCCGCACGCCAAGGTCAACGTTCACGGCGGCGCCTGTGCCCTGGGCCACCCGATCGGTGCCTCCGGCGCGCGAATCCTGGTGACCCTGCTCGCGGCCCTGCGCCAGAAAGGCCTCAAGCGTGGCGTGGCCGCGATCTGTATCGGCGGCGGTGAAGCCACGGCCATGGCCGTTGAATGCCTGTATTAAGGAAACCCTATGCTGCCCAATGACGAACAACTGCAGATCAGCGACGCGGCCCGGCAATTTGCCCAGGAGCGGCTGAAACCGTTCGCAGCCGACTGGGACCGCGAGCACCGTTTTCCCAAGGAAGCGATCGGCGAAATGGCCGAACTGGGCTTTTTCGGCATGCTCGTGCCGGAACAGTGGGGCGGCTGCGACACCGGCTACCTGGCCTACGCCATGGCCCTGGAAGAAATCGCCGCCGGCGACGGGGCCTGCTCGACCATCATGAGCGTGCACAACTCGGTAGGCTGCGTGCCCATCCTCACGTTCGGCAACGATCAGCAGAAAGAGCAATTCCTCAAGCCGCTCGCCAGTGGCGCCATGCTCGGCGCGTTTGCGTTGACCGAGCCCCAGGCCGGTTCGGATGCCAGCAGCCTGAAGACCCGGGCGCGCCTGGACGGTGATCACTACGTGCTCAATGGCTGCAAGCAGTTCATCACCTCCGGGCAAAATGCCGGGGTGGTGATTGTGTTTGCGGTGACCGACCCGGCCGCCGGCAAGCGCGGCATCAGCGCGTTCATCGTGCCCACCGATTCGCCGGGCTACAGTGTGGCGCGGGTCGAAGACAAGCTCGGCCAGCACGCCTCGGACACCTGCCAGATCCTGTTCGAGGACGTGAAAGTGCCGGTGGCCAATCGCCTGGGCGCGGAGGGCGAAGGCTATCGAATCGCCCTGGCTAACCTCGAAGGCGGTCGCGTGGGTATCGCCTCGCAGTCGGTGGGCATGGCGCGCGCCGCCTTTGAAGCCGCCCGCGACTATGCCAGAGAACGCGAAAGCTTCGGCAAGCCACTCATCGAGCACCAGGCCGTGGCGTTTCGCCTGGCCGACATGGCCACGCAAATCGCCGTCGCCCGGCAGATGGTGCAGTACGCGGCGGCACTGCGTGATAGCGGCAAGCCGGCGCTGGTGGAAGCGTCCATGGCCAAGCTGTTCGCCTCGGAAATGGCTGAAAAAGTCTGTTCGGCCGCCTTGCAAACCCTGGGCGGTTACGGTTACCTGAGCGACTTCCCCCTGGAGCGGATCTACCGCGATGTGCGGGTCTGCCAGATCTACGAAGGCACCAGCGATATTCAACGCATGGTCATCTCACGCAATCTCTAAGGAGCCGATACATGAGTTACGAAACCATTTTGCTCGAAGTCCAGGGCCGCGTCGGGCTGATTACCCTCAATCGCCCGCAAGCCCTGAACGCCTTGAATGCGCAGTTGGTCAGCGAGCTGAACCAGGCGCTGGACGGCCTGGAAGCCGATCCACAGATCGGCTGCATCGTGCTGACCGGCTCGAAGAAAGCCTTTGCCGCCGGCGCCGACATTAAGGAAATGGCCGAGCTGACCTACCCGCAGATCTACCTGGACGACCTGTTCAGCGACAGCGACCGCGTGGCCAACCGCCGCAAGCCGATCATTGCCGCGGTCAACGGCTTCGCCCTCGGCGGGGGCTGTGAATTGGCGTTGATGTGCGACTTCATCCTCGCCGGTGACGGCGCCAAGTTCGGCCAGCCGGAAATCAACCTCGGCGTGTTGCCGGGCATGGGCGGCACCCAGCGCCTGACCCGCGCGGTGGGCAAGGCCAAGGCCATGGAAATGTGCCTGACCGGGCGCTTTATCGATGCAGTGGAAGCCGAGCGCTGCGGGATTGTCGCGCGCATAGTGCCAGCGGATGAATTGTTGGAAGAGGCCTTGAAGGTCGCCACATTGATCGCCGGAAAATCGGTTCCGATCAGCATGATGGTCAAGGAAAGCGTGAACCGCGCGTTTGAAGTGAGCCTGTCCGAAGGCGTGCGCTTTGAGCGCCGGGTGTTCCATGCCGCGTTCGCGACCCTGGATCAGAAGGAAGGCATGGCGGCGTTCGTGGCCAAGCGTGCGCCGGCGTTCAAGGACAAGTAAGCCCCCATCACTTACACC
>NZ_JANLOH010000080.1:0-54552 GCF_025466155.1 Pseudomonas sp. 13B_2.1_Bac1
TCACCCACAAAAAAGCCCCGAACCAGTCGGGGCTTTTTATTGGGTCGAGCTACAGGTCTTACTTACCCTGCCAGCGTTTCAGTACCAGGGTGGCGTTGGTGCCACCGAAGCCGAAGCTGTTGCTCATCACGGTGTCGATCTTGGCGTTCTCGACGGTCTTGGTCAGGATCGGCATATCGGCGACGACCGGGTCGATTTCGTCGATGTTGGCCGAACCGGCCATGAAGTTGCCTTCCATCATCAGCAGGCAGTAGATCGCTTCGTGAACGCCCGCGGCGCCCAGGGAGTGACCGGACAGGCTCTTGGTGGAGCTGATCGCTGGCGCCTTGTCGCCGAATACCGCACGCACGCCTTCCATTTCCTTGGCGTCACCGACCGGAGTCGATGTGCCGTGGGTGTTCAGGTAGTCGATTGGGGTATCCACGGTGGACATGGCCATCTGCATGCAACGGATGGCGCCTTCACCGCTTGGCGCAACCATGTCGTAGCCGTCGGAGGTCGCGCCGTAGCCGACGATTTCCGCGTAGATCTTGGCGCCACGGGCGAGGGCGTGTTCCAGCTCCTCGACCACCACCATGCCGCCACCGCCGGCGATGACGAAACCGTCACGCTTGGCGTCGTAGGCGCGGGAGGCCTTCTCCGGAGTTTCGTTGTACTGGGTGGACAGTGCGCCCATGGCGTCGAACAGGAACGACTGGCTCCAATGTTCTTCTTCACCGCCGCCGGCGAACACGATGTCCTGCTTGCCCAGCTGGATCTGCTCAACGGCAGTCCCGATGCAGTGGGCGCTGGTCGCGCAGGCGGAGGAGATCGAGTAGTTCACGCCCTTGATCTGGAATGGCGTGGCCAGGCAGGCGGAAACGGTGCTGCCCATGGTCCGCGTTACGCGGTAAGGGCCTACACGCTTGACGCCTTTTTCGCGCAGGATGTCCAGCGCTTCCATCTGGTTCAGGGTGGATGCGCCGCCCGAACCGGCGATCAGGCCGGTGCGTACGTTCGAAACCTGGTCTTCGCTCAAGCCGGAGTCGGCAATCGCGTCTTTCATGGCCAGGTAGGCATAGGCGGCAGCGTGGCCGACGAAGCGGTAGATCTTGCGATCGATCAGTTCTTCGAGGGGCAGGTCGATGGAGCCGGAAACCTGGCTACGCAGACCCATTTCGGCATATTCCGGGTTGAAGCGGATGCCAGGGCGACTTGCACGCAGGTTAGCGGTGACGGTCTCTTTGTCATTGCCCAGGCAAGAAACGATGCCCAGACCAGTGATAACGACGCGGCGCATGCGGATAACCCTTAAAAGTTGTCAGTGGAAGTGAATACGCCGACCCGAAGGCCTTCGGCAGTATAGATCTCGCGACCGTCGACGCTCACCGAACCATCGGCGATGGCGAGGTTCAGCTTGCCCTTGAGGACGCGCTTGATCTGAATGTTGTAGGTGACTTTCTTGGCGGTCGGCAGGACCTGGCCAAAGAACTTCACTTCGCCCGAACCCAAGGCACGGCCGCGGCCCGGCAGGCCTTGCCAGCCGAGGAAGAAACCGACCAGCTGCCACATGGCGTCGAGGCCCAGGCAGCCCGGCATCACAGGGTCGCCTTCGAAATGGCAGGCGAAGAACCACAGGTCCGGGGTGATATCCAGCTCGGCGACCAATTCACCTTTGCCGTACTTGCCACCCTCTTCGCTGATATGGGTGATGCGATCCACCATCAGCATGTTCGGGGCGGGCAGTTGCGCGTTACCTGGGCCGAACAGCTCACCGCGACTGCAGCGCAGCAGGTCTTCCCGAGTAAAGGCGTTTTGTTTGGTCATGCGAGCTCCTCAATAATCCCATGCGGCAGGGTAGGGCAAATCTTCCCGAACCGAATGAAGCGTTCATGCCTCATGTCGGCAGCCTACACATAGACTATTGCGTTGTAGTGAAAGTCACAGCGGCAAGGTACTGAATGTACACTTGTTCACTGAAATTTTAAACCGGGCCTGTTTATCGGCCCGTTTGGGTGCCTAAGACTGCCGCACTTTCGTCTTTCACGCCAGTCGGAAGTGGCTGATGGCGCGGCGCTATTGCACCCAACGCTGCAGTATTTGCTGCAAATCCGTGCGTTTGAACGGCTTGGCCAGGTAATCGTTCATTCCCGCTGCGAGACACGCCTCACGGTCGCCCTGCAGGGCGTTCGCGGTGAGGGCGATAATCGGCAGGTCGGCGCAGCCCGGCAACTGGCGAATCTGGCGGGTCGCTTCATAGCCGTCGATCAGCGGCAGCCGGCAATCCATCAGGATCGCAGTGAAAATCAGGCTCTCGGCGCTGCGGATCGCCTCGGCGCCGTCGGTGGCCAGGCTGACCTGGAAGCCCAGGCTGCGCAGCATGGCTTCGACCACCGTGCGGTTCACCGGATTGTCCTCCACCAGCAACACATGGCGACCCTCTCCGGCGCTGGTCTTGCCTTCGGCGTTGGCGGCAATCGCCGGCACGCTGTGCTGGTCGATAGCCAGCGGGATTTCCAGGGTAAACACCGAGCCACGGCCTTCTTCGCTCTGGGCGCGCAAGGTTCCACCCATGCGTTCGGCCAAGGTACGGGCGATGGGCAGGCCGAGGCCGGTGCCGCCGTAACGTCTTGAAATGGAACTGTCAGCCTGCTGGAACGCATCGAACATCAATTCCAGGCGTTCGGCGGAAATCCCGATGCCACTGTCGCGCACGGTGCAGGTGAACCACACCAGCTCATGGTCAAGGGTCTGCCAATGGGGCTCGACGCTGACGGTGCCGTGTTCGGTGAACTTCAGCGCATTGCCGATCAGGTTCACCAGGATCTGGCGGATACGCGTCGGATCGCCCTGCACCCGCAGGGTGTCCATGCCAGGCGGGATCGGCAGCTGCAGCGCCAACCCGCGCTGCTGAGCGCTGTGCTGGAAGGCCTGGGCGCAGCTGTTGATCAGGTCCGCCAGATTGAACGGAATGTGCTCCAGCTCCAGCGCGGCGCGCTCGATGCGTGAGAAGTCGAGGATGTCGTTGATGACCTTGAGCAGGTGCTCGGTGGACTCGGAGGCCAGCGCCGCGTATTCGGTCTGCTCCTCGGTCATCTCGGTAGTTTCCAGCAACTGCAGCATGCCCAGCACGCCGTTCATCGGTGTGCGCAGTTCATGGCTCATCATCGCCAGGAAGTCCGACTTGGCGTTGTTGGCGCGCTCGGCCTCCTCGCGGGTCTGGATCAACTGCGCCATGGCCTGTTGCTGTTCGCGGCTGGCCTGGTTGAGGCCTTCGGCGAGGTTGTTGATATGCCGCGACAGGTCGCCCAGTTCCGAGTCATCGACAATCGGCAGCGGCGTCTTGTAGTCGCCTTGCTGGATGGCTTTCACCGCGTGGCCCATGGCGCTGATCGGCTGCGACAGGCTGGCGGCCAGGCGCCGTGCGAGCAGGAAGGTAAACAGCAGGGCGAACAGCGCGAGGATCCCGGCCTTGAACAGGATTTCCTGCTGGCGCTGGCTGAACGCATCGTTGGACATGCCGACAATCACCCGGCCCAGGTAGTCCGCGCGGGGTGCCTTGGGCTCGTTGAGGTTGTCCTGGAAAAAGTCGTTGCCCAGCTGGATATGCTGCAGGCGGATCGGCGCCTGGAAGACTTTCACCGACAGCGAGCGGTCATGTTTTTCCGAGGGCTGCTCGACGTAGACGAGGATGTTCTCGCTGCTGTCCTGGATCTCCAGGAAGCGCACGTGCGGTGTGGCCAGCGTGGCGCGCAGCAAGCTGTCGAGCACGTCGTTGTTGCCGGAAATCACCCCGTATTCGGTGGCCGGCGCCAGTTGGTTGGCGATCAGTTGGCCGGTGTGGTCGAGTTCCTGGCGCAGGTCCTGGATACGCACGAAGGTGAAGAAGCTGATCAACAGCAACGTCAGCAACAGCGCCGGGCCCAGGGTGATGAGCTGGGTGCGGGTGTTGATGTCCCAACGACGACGCAAGGTCATGGGTGTTTTTCTCCTTCGGCCAATCGGGCGGCGACGCTGGCGTCGTCCACCTGTTCGATGCCCAGTGAGCGCGCAACTTGCGGGTTGCCGACGACTTTGAAGTGTCTCGGGTACAGTGCGCGCGGCCAGGTGGCGGGCGGTTGCTCAAGCAAATGGTCGAGCACGCTCAGCCAGTCGGCCTGGTCGCTGTAAGTGCTGGCCAGGCTGCCGGCCCTCACGAACCCGGCGTTCGGCCCCACCAACGGCAATTGTTGGGCGTAGCTGCTGAGCAACAGGTTCTTCGCGGTTTTCGGGTTGTAGAGTTGTGGATCGTCGAGGCCGAGCAGCACGTCGCTGTTTCTGAACAGCGATTGCAGCGGGCGGCTGTCGTTAATGTTGTCCCAGCGCTGTGGCACGATTTCCAGGCCCAGCAGCGTGGCCTGCTGGCGTAACTCGGGCAGCAGGAATTCGCTGTCGGCGCTGTAGAGCACGCCAATGCGCTGCGCTTGCGGCAGGATATTGTTGATCAGGCGCAGTTGGCGCTCCAGCGGCGGGTCGCTCCACAGCAGGGTAATGCGTGGATGCTGGGTGCTGCCCGGCCGTTCATGGGCTTGCAGGCGGCTGATGCGCAGCACCAGGGTCGGCGGGCCCTGGGCGTCCTGCAGGCGCCAGTCGAGGCCGGGCAGGTCGAGCAGGATCAGGCGGGTCGTGGCCGGCAGGTGGCTGGGGGCCGGCAGGTCCTTGAGGGGCGTGAAGGTGACGTGGTCGTGCGGTCGCTGCTCGGCCAGGGCCTTGGTAAAGGCCTGCACGCCGGCGCCATCCTCGGCGGCGGTCAACAGGATCTCGGCACTCCAGGCCGGTGTGGCCAGCAACAGACAGGCCAGCAGCACGCTGCGCCGGCAGAGTGTGTAGAGGTCAATAAAGAAGAAGGTCATCCGTGACGAGTCGCCCATATCAGAACTCTAACTCCGCGCTGAAGTAGAGTACGTGACGGTGGTCGTAATTGTTATCGGCCCATGTCGTGGGCTGGTTATCGAGGCGTTGTTGCAGCATGCCGGCCAGCTCCACGTTGGCTTTGCCCAGGGCAATACGCTTGGCCACGCGCAGGTCGACCCGTTCGAAGCGATATTGGTTGAGTGCGTCGTCGCCATAGTAGAACAGCGCGCTGGACCAGCCGTGGCCCCATTCGCGCAACCAGCCGGCCGAGCCACTGTTACGCGCGGTCTGCGCTTTGTCCAGCGGATTGCTGGAGCTGGCATCCACATAAGCATAGGTGAGCCGCAGGCGGTCGGCGTTGCTCATGCGCCAGTCGAATTGCGATTCGGCACCGCTGAACCGTGCGCTGTTGGCGTTGCTGGCAATGTACTGGTTGTTGCGCAGCGGCGAGCTGATCATGTCGGTGATTTCGTCGTAGAACAGCTTGACGTCCATGTTCAGCCCGATATCGGCAAAGAAACCGTTGTAGCCCAGTTCCCGCGAGCGCATCAGTTCTTTGTCGAGGTTGCCCGGGCCGCGCGTCTTCACGAAGTACTGGCCGCTAGTCTGGCCATAGGCCGGGGAGCTGAGGTTGGTGACGCGATAGCTCCAGTTGACATTGTTTTCGAACATGTCCGGCGAGCGGATTGCCTCGGAGTACACCGCACGCAGGCCGTGGCGCGGGTTGATCAGGTAGTTGACCGCCACCCGTGGCGTCAGCGAGTTGCCGCTCAGGTGCGTGTCTTCATACATCGCGCCGCCCTGCAGCAGCCAATGTTCGCTGGCGCGCCATTCCAGTTGGCCGAACAGGCGCCAGGTAGTGTCGTCCAGGGTGCCGTTGAAGTAGGTGTCGGAATCGGCCCGGTCGTAGCGATAATTCATACCGCTGACCAGGCGCAGGCTGTCGGACAGGCTGAGGGTGTCCTGGACCTCGATGTCGTAGCGGCTTTCGCGGGTGCTCTGGTCGATATCACCGCATACGCTTTGGTTGTTGCCGTCGCGCCACTGGTCCAGCACCCGGTTGGCCAGCGCTTGCTCGGCGGCGCTGCCGGGTGGCGCGCTGCCCTGGCTGTAGGTGTCCATATGGCGGGCGAGCAGCTCGGCGTAGTTGGGGTTCATCTGCCACAACTGGGTCAGTTCCGGACTGAACGAGACTTTGGCGTCGCAGGCCTTCCAGACTTGCTGGCGGTCCCACTGCTGCGCGGAGCCCTGGATGTACAGGCTGTGGTCGGGGTTGAAGTCGAAATTCCAGCGCAGGGAGCCGGCGTAGTCCTTGGACTTGACGTCGGAATTGTTACCGCCTTCGGTAATCCCGGCGAAGACCGGCGTGTAGGTATAAGGCCGTTGATTGGTGCCTTCCTTGGCATCCAGTTGCCAGTCGATACTCTGCTGCGCATTCAACGTCTGGCTCACCGCCAGGCTGAAGCGGTTGAGGCGGCGGCTGTCACGGCGATCGGCGCCGCTGGCGTCAGTGTCGAAACCGTCGTCCTGCTGGCCGGACAGCGACAAGCGCAGGTCGCCGGTTTCCCAGCCCACGCCCTGGCTGGCATAGAAGTCATTGATGCCCCGTTCGCCGCGCACCACCTTGACCCTTGAGCCATGGCTGTTGGCCGGCGAGCGCGTGAGGATATTGACCACCGCCATCAATGCATTGGCGCCGTAACTGACGGTGTTGGGCCCGCGAAAAACCTCGATGCGCTCGATGTCTTCCATGGCCACCGGAATATCGCTCCAGTCCACCGTGGCCAGGCCGGCGCGGTACACCGAGCGGCCGTCGATCAGCACCTGCATGCGCCGCGCATCGCTGGCGCTGGTGCCGTGGTAGTTCACTGCCGCCTGGTTGCCGGTGGTGTAGCCGACCATCATCCCCGGTACCAGGCGCAGCAGTTCGCTGATGTCGCGTGCGCCGCTGGCCTTGATCAGCTCGCTGTCGATCACGGTCATGCTGCCGGGCACCGCGGCGGCCGATTGCTTCAGGCGTGTGGCGGTCAACACTTGCGGCAGCGGCTGGCTGTCGAGGAACAGGTCGTCGGCCAATACCGGTGCACTGCACAACAGCATCAGCCACAGAGATGAACGGGGAGGAGGGCCCAAATACACGGCACGGCCTTGATAATTACGGATAGCCGCCCATGTTAACTGAGGTAGGGTCTTTTGCCAGTCGTCGGACTTGCAATTACTTCACCCGCGCGCGGCATTTTCCGACAAGCGTACGAATTGATACGGGGGCTGGCCGCAAGCGGGTCGCTCCGTATAATGCCGCCATCGCCACTGGTATGGATTAACGGATTGCATATGACTGAACAGCGCCCTATTGCGGTCCTGGGAGGCGGAAGTTTTGGTACCGCCGTGGCTAACCTGCTGGCCGAGAATGGCCATCCGGTACGGCAGTGGATGCGTGATCCCGAGCAGGCCGAGGCCATTCGGGTGCACCGCGAAAATCCGCGTTACCTCAAGGGCATCAAGATTCTTCCCGGGGTCGAGCCGGTCACAGACCTGCTGGCCACCCTGAGCGAGTGCGACCTGTGCTTCGTCGCCCTGCCTTCCAGCGCCTTGCGCTCGGTGCTGGCGCCGCACGCCGACCGGTTGGCGGGCAAGCTGCTGGTCAGCCTGACCAAGGGCATCGAGGCGCAGACCTTCAAGCTGATGAGCGAGATCCTCGAAGAGATCGCCCCGCAGGCGCGCATCGGCGTGCTCTCCGGGCCGAACCTGGCGCGGGAAGTGGCCGAGCACGCGCTGACCGCCACCGTGATCGCCAGCGAAGATGAAGCGTTGTGCGAGCGCGTGCAGGCGGTGCTGCACGGCCGCACTTTCCGCGTCTACGCCAGCAGTGACCGCTTTGGCGTCGAGCTGGGCGGGGCGTTGAAGAACGTCTACGCGATCATCGCCGGCATGGCCGTGGCGTTGGGCATGGGCGAAAATACCAAGAGCATGCTGATCACCCGCGCCCTGGCAGAAATGACCCGCTTTGCGGTGAACCAGGGCGCCAACCCGATGACTTTCCTCGGGCTGGCGGGCGTGGGCGACTTGATCGTCACCTGCTCGTCGCCGAAAAGCCGCAACTACCAGGTAGGGTTCGCCCTCGGCCAGGGCCTGAGCCTGGACGACGCGGTGACGCGGCTCGGCGAAGTGGCCGAAGGGGTCAACACCCTCAAGGTGCTCAAGGCCAAGGCCCAGGAAGTCGGCGTGTACATGCCGCTGGTCGCCGGGCTGCACGCGATCCTGTTCGAAGGGCGCACCTTGAATCAGGTCATCGAGCTGTTGATGCGGGCCGAACCTAAAACCGATGTCGATTTTATTTCCACCAGTGGTTTCAACTGAGGAACGCGTCATGAACGATCCCAAAGCAGCCCCCAAGTACGAGTCGATTGCCCTGCGCATCCTGTGGATGCTGGTGTTTGCCCTGGTGTGGCAAGTCGCGCAGTTCCTGCTCGGCGCGTTGGTGGTGGTGCAACTGATCTACCGCCTGGTCTACGGCGCCCCGAACCTGGGCCTGATGAACTTCGGCGACAGCCTCAGCCAGTTCCTCGCGCAGATCGGCCGTTTCGGCAGCTTCCATACCGAGCAGAAGCCCTGGCCTTTCGCCGATTGGCCAACCCCACGCGCACCAGAGGGCGAGGCCGCCCACAGCGTGCCGCCGGCACCGCATCCGGTGCGTGATGAAGAGCCGAAACTGTGAAGCTCTGGGTCTTGCGCCACGGCGAGGCCGAAGGGCATGCACGGTCGGACGCCGAGCGTAACCTCACCGAGCATGGCCGCGCCGAAGTGTTGCGCAGTGCTGCGCACCTGATCGGCCAGCCGCTCAGCGCCATCCTCGCCAGCCCCTATGTGCGGGCGCAACAGACCGCGCACCTGGTACGCGAGGCCTTGGGCTTCCAGCCGGAGATTCGCACGGTGCCGTGGCTGACCCCCGACGGCAACCCGCAGCAGGTGCTGGAAAAGCTCGACACCGATGACAACGTGCTGCTGGTCAGCCATCAGCCGCTGGTCGGCAGCCTGATCAGCTTTCTGCAGCATGGCCATCTGCGCCAGCCGCAACCGATGTACACCGCCAGTCTGGCGGAACTGGAAGGCGACTTCCCGCTGGCCGGGCTGATGAGCCTGGTCAGCGTGAACAATCCGTAGGCGTTATCGCGGCTTTGTGTGTGCTATATAGTCAACCGAGCAAGTGCTTGGTTGGCTATCGTCGGACCACAAAGGAGCGCGTCCCATGCCCGTCGCTTTTCGTTTGCCGTTGCAGGTCTTCTTCGAACGTGAAGCGCGTCATCCGCGCAAGACTTTGCTGGTGCAGCCCGTTGGCGGGGGAGTCGTACACTCCCTCACCTGGGGCGAAGTCGGCCACCAGGCCCGTTGCGCCGCGCACTGGCTGCGCGCGCGCGAGCTGCCCGCCGGTTCGCACATTGCCCTGATCTCGAAAAACTGTGCCCACTGGATCATTGCCGACCTGGCAATCTGGATGGCCGGGCACGTCTCGGTGCCGCTGTACCCCAACCTGACTGCCGACTCCGTCGCCCATGTGCTGACCCATTCCGAGGCGGCCCTGGTGTTTATCGGCAAACTCGACGACTGGCCCGCCATGGCCCCCGGGGTCCCCGCAGGCGTGCCGACGGTGAGCCTGCCGCTATGCCCGGCGGGCGCATTCGACTTCAGCTGGGACGACCTGCAAGCCTGCCCGCCGATCGAGGATGAGCCGCTGCCCGCCGCGTCGGACCTGGCCACCATCATCTACACCTCTGGAACCACCGGCCTGCCCAAAGGCGTGATGCACAGCTTTGGCGCCCTGGGTTTTGCGGCCACGCGCGGCACCGCGTTGTTCGGTTTGGGCGAGGACGACCGCCTGCTGTCCTACCTGCCGCTGTGCCATGTGGCCGAGCGGATGTTTGTGGAAATGGCGGCGATCTACACCGGGCAAACCGTGTTTTTCGCCGAAAGCCTCGACACCTTCCTGGCTGACCTGCGCAGGGCCAGGCCGACCGCGCTGTTCGGGGTGCCGCGGATCTGGACCAAATTCCAGCTGGGCGTCTACGCCAAGATCCCGCAAAAACGCCTCGACACCTTGCTGCGCCTACCGTTTATCGGCAAGCGCGTGGGCCACAAGGTGCTGGCAGGCTTGGGCCTGGATGCATTGCGCATTGCTCTGTCCGGTGCAGCGCCAGTGCCCGAGGCGTTGTTGCGCTGGTACCAGCGCCTGGGCCTGGATGTGCTTGAGGTGTATGGCATGACCGAAAGCTGTGGCTACTCCCATGTCTGCCGCCCCGGCCAGCAGACCCTCGGCTGGATCGGCCTGCCGTGCCCGGAGGTCGAGGTGCGTATCGACCCAACCGGCGAAGTGCAGGTGCGCAGCGGTGCGACCATGCTCGGCTATTTCAAGGACCCGGATAAGACCGCCGAAACCGTCACTGCCGACGGTTTCCTGCGCACCGGTGACAAGGGCGAGCAGGACGCCGACGGCCGCCTGCGCCTGACCGGGCGACTCAAGGAAATCTTCAAGACCAGCAAAGGCAAGTACGTGGCCCCGGCGCCGATTGAAAACCGCCTGGCCGAGCACGCGCGCATCGAGCAGGTGTGCGTGGTCGGCGATGGCCTGACGGCGCCGATGGGCTTGTGCGTGCTGTCGGCCCCGGGCCAGGACCGGCAGGCGTTGCAGGCCAGCCTGGAGCGCTGGCTCGAACAAGTCAACGCGGTGCTGGACAAGCATGAGCGCTTGCGCCAACTGGTGGTGGTCAAGGACAACTGGGCCGTGGAGAACGGCTTCCTGACCCCGACCTTGAAGATCAAGCGCAACGTGATCGAGTCGACTTACGGCGCACAGTTCCCCGACTGGAGCGCGCGCACCGAGGCGATTGTGTGGCAGGATTAGGGGCGTAATAAAACCAATAAGGACACTGTGTATGAGCTTGTGGCGCACCCAACCGAATATCGAGCAACTCAATGCGATTCAGAAAAACACCATCGGTGAACTGCTGGATATCCGCTTTGAAAGTTTTGACGATGAGTCCCTGACCGCCAGCATGGTGGTCGATCACCGCACCCATCAGCCCTATGGCCTGCTGCATGGCGGTGCGTCGGTGGTACTGGCCGAGAGCGTCGGCTCCATGGCTGCCTACCTGTGTATCGACCCGAGCAAGTTCTATTGCGTCGGCCTTGAGGTCAACGCCAACCACCTGCGCGGCGTACGCAGCGGGCGCGTGACGGCGGTGGCCAGGGCCATCCATATCGGCCGCACCACCCAGGTGTGGGACATTCGCCTGACCAGCGACGACGGCAAGGCCAGTTGCGTATCGCGACTGACCATGGCCGTAGTGCCGCTGGGCGAGAACCCGCCGGCGCGATAGGCGTGGCGTGAGTGTCATCATTCCTGGCGGTTACAGTCATTGCTGTGGGGCGCCGGCGTGGTGACAATCAATCTCTGTATTTGTCGATGGGTCCGCTATGTCGCAGCACGTGTTTTTCGCCCATGCCAATGGGTTTCCTTCGGCCACCTACGGCAAGCTGTTCGCCGCCCTGGCTCCGGAATACGCGGTGGCTCACCTGCCGCAGCACGGTCACGACCCCCGGTTTCCGGTGGACGATAACTGGCAGAACCTGGTGGATGAGTTGATCCACCATCTTGAGCAGCAAGCGGAACCGGTGTGGGGCGTGGGCCATTCCCTCGGTGGCGTGCTGCATTTGCACGCGGCTATGCGCTGCCCGCAGCTGTACCGTGGGGTGGTGATGCTGGATTCGCCGGTGCTGACCCGTGCCGACCGCTGGGTGATTCGCGCCGCCAAGCGTTTTGGCTTTATCGACCGCCTGACCCCGGCCGGGCGCACCTTGGGTCGGCGTGAAGAGTTTGCCGACCTGGACGCCGCGCGCAGCTACTTTGCGGGCAAGACGCTGTTTCGCGGCTTCGACCCCGAATGCTTTGACGCTTACCTGCAACATGGCCTGCAGCAGGTCGGCGATCGCCTGCGCCTGCGCTTCGACCCAGCCACCGAAATCAGTATCTACCGCGGCGTGCCCCACACCAGCCCGGGCCAGGTGCGTCAATTGAAAGTGCCGTTGGCGGTGGTGCGCGGCCGGCAGAGTAGGGTGGTGATGCGTCACCACGCCAGCGGCGTCGGGCGCCTGCCCATGGGCGAAATGCTCACCATGCCCGGCGGCCACATGTTCCCCCTCGAGCGCCCACAGGACACCGCGACCCTGATCAAGAACCTGTTTGCCCGCTGGCAAGCCCGCGAGCGCAGTTGCGCATGAGTACGCCCGTCGAAGAAGTGCGCCTGAGCCTGCCGCATATCGAGTTGGCCGCCCATCTGTTCGGCCCCGAGGACGGCGTGCCGGTGATCGCCCTGCATGGCTGGCTGGATAACGCCAACAGCTTCGCGCGCCTGGCGCCGAAGCTTGCCGGCTTGCGCATTGTCGCCCTCGACATGGCCGGGCATGGACACTCGGCGCATCGTCCTGCAGGCGCCGGGTATGCCTTGTGGGATTACGTGTTTGACGTGCTGCAGGTGGCCGAACAGTTGGGCTGGAAACGTTTTGCATTACTTGGCCACTCCCTCGGCGCCATCGTCTCGCTGGTGCTGGCCGGAGCCTTGCCCGAGCGCATTACGCACCTGGGATTGATCGACGGCGTGGTCCCGCCCACCGCCAGCGGCGAGAGTGCCGCCGAGCGGCTGGGCATGGCCTTGCAGGCGCAATTGAACCTGCAGGACAAGCGCAAACCGGTCTACGGCACCCTGGATCGGGCGGTTGAAGCGCGCATGAAAGGCGTGGTGGCCGTCAGCCGGGAAGCTGCCGAACTGCTGGCCCAGCGCGGTTTGATGCCGGTACCGGGGGGTTATACCTGGCGCACGGACAGCCGCCTGACGCTGGCTTCGCCGATGCGTCTGACGGATGAGCAGGCGATGGCTTTCGTGCGGCGTGTGGCGTGCCCGACACAGTTGGTGGTTGCCGCCGACGGCATGCTGGCGAAACATTCCGAATTGCTTTCTCAGCTGCCTTTCTCGGTCACCACGCTGCCGGGCGGCCATCATTTACACTTGAATGATGAGCCCGGCGCCGCTCTTGTTGCAGACTGTTTCAATCGGTTCTTCTCCACGCCTTGACTTGGCGCGGTCAACTGCCGAGGCTGGGCGGATTGAAAGGGAGTCAACCATGTACGATCTCAACACCGCTGCGACCTCCAATGGCCAGGGCTCACCGATCCGATGAGCCTGGGTAAAGGATGTATCCGCTTCCTCGGGCTGTGTGCTTTCAGCCCTCTGGTATTCGCCGCCGACGTACCGGGCAGTCAGGACCTGCCCAGCGTAGCTCGCCAGGTCGACGCACAAATCGTGGATTACCGCCCCGCTGAAGAAAAGGAACGCATCTACCCCATGGGCGCGATCCGCAAGATCAGCGGCCAGTTGCGTTACGAGGGCCAGGCCACCGCCCGTGGGCAAGCCACGGCGATCACCTATGAACTGCCCGCCGAGCACACCTCCAGCGCCGCGTTCACCGCGACGCGCGAAGCGTTGCAGGCCAAGGGGGCCCAACTGTTGTTCTGGTGCCAGGCCCGCGATTGCGGCGAGAGCAGCCTGTGGGCCAACGAAGTGTTCGGCAATGCCAAGCTGATGGGCGCCGATGGCCAGCAGGAATACCTGCTCTTGCGTCTCGCAGCCCCGCAGGATAATTCGCTGGTGGCGCTGTACGGCATCACCCGCGGCAATCGCCGCGCCTATCTGCATGTGGAACAACTGGACGCCAACGCGCCACTGGGCGACCTGCTGCCCACCTCGGCGACCCTGTTGCGCGAGTTGAAAAGCACTGGCGAGCTGGATTTCCCCGCGTTGGGCGGCGAGCCTGACGACACCTGGCTGACCCTGATCTCCCGCGGCTTGAACCTGGACGCCACGTTGCGCGTCAGCCTGACCGGCGCCAACGCCGAAGCCTGGCGCCAGGCCCTGGTCGACAAAGGTGTGCGCGCCGCGCGCATGGAAACCGGCACCGCTGAAGCCAAAGGCCTGCACCTGCATCTGATACGCTGACCAGTTACAAGGCGGACGGACCCGTGCCGTTCGCCTAAGCTCTCTTCCTACAGCCTTTTTCTAGAGATACCCCATGCTCAATAACGATCGCCTGCTGGTGCAAATCCTGCTGCTGGTGCTGTTCGGTGCCAGCTTCTGGGTCATGGCGCCGTTCTGGTCGGCGCTGTTCTGGGGCGCGGTACTGGCGTTTGCCAGTTGGCCGGTGATGCGCTTGCTCACGCGCGTGCTGGGCGGCCGTGAATCCCTGGCGGCCGGGATCCTGACCCTGGTCTGGATGCTGCTGGTGGCGGTACCGCTGGTGTGGCTGGGCTTCAACCTGGCGGACCATGTGCGTGATGCCGTGGCGTTGATCAAGGATATCCAGGTCGACGGCTTGCCCGAAGCGCCCGCGTGGCTGGGCTCTATCCCGGTGGTTGGCGAGCGGCTGGTGGCGATGTGGGACAGCATCGACCAGCAGGGCGCGGCGCTGATGGTCAGCATCAAGCCGTACCTGGGACAGGTCGGTAACTGGTTGCTGGCGCGCAGTGCGCAGATCGGCGGCGGCATCCTCGAACTGACCCTGAGCCTGGTGTTCGTGTTCTTCTTCTACCGTGACGGGCCGCGCCTGGCCGTATTCGTACACCGTCTGCTGGAGCGGTTGATCGGCGAGCGTGCCGGTTACTACATCGAACTGGTGGCCGGCACGGTACAACGGGTGGTCAACGGTGTGATCGGTACGGCGGCTGCCCAGGCCCTGCTGGCGCTGATCGGCTTCCTGATCGCCGGTGTCCCGGGCGCGCTGGTGCTGGGCATCGTCACCTTCCTGCTCAGCCTGATCCCGATGGGCCCGCCGCTGGTGTGGATCCCGGCCACGGCCTGGCTGGCGTGGAAGGGCGACTACACCTACGCGGTGTTCCTGGGGGTGTGGGGCACGTTCATCATCAGCGGCGTGGACAACGTGCTCAAGCCTTACCTGATCAGCCGTGGCGGCAATCTGCCGCTGGTGATCGTGCTGCTCGGGGTGTTTGGCGGGTTGATTGCCTTTGGTTTTATCGGCCTGTTCATCGGCCCGACCTTGCTGGCAGTGGCGTACAGCCTGCTGATGGATTGGAGTGCAACCCAGGCGCAAGGGCGGCGCGAAGACACCCGTTCATAACCCGTCGGAGCCGGCAAGCCGGCGCCTGCGTTCAGGCGCGGGGCAGCCACATCACGGCGGTCAAGCCGCCGCCCGGGGTCTCTTCCAGGGTCAGGCTGCCGCCCAGGCGCTCGGCGGCTTCCTTGGAAATCGTCATGCCCAGGCCGACGCCGCCGGAATTGCGATTGCGTGAACCTTCCAGCCGATAGAACGGTTCGAACACGGCCTCACGCTTGTCGGCGGCAATGCCCGGGCCATGGTCGATCACGCGGATGACCAGCGCATCGCGGCTGTCCGACAACTCGACGCGCGCCGTGCCGGCATAGCGCAGGGCATTGTCGATCAGGTTGTTGAGGCACGAACGCAAGGCCATCGGTTGCACCTGCAAGGGCGCGCAGGTGCCGGCAAATTGCACATCGGAGCCCTGATCCTGGGCGTTCTCGCTCAACGACTCCACCAGCGCCTGCACATCCAGCCAATGCCGGGTTTCGCTGGTGCGTTGTTCGTGCAGGTAGCTCAACGTGGCGTCGAGCATGCCGATCATGTCATTCAGGTCCTGGCGCATCTGGCCTTGCAGCTTGACGTCGTCGATCTGCTCCAGACGCAGCTTGAGGCGCGACAGCGGGGTGCGCAGGTCGTGGGAGACGGCACCGAGCATGCGTGCGCGTTGGCTGACCTGCTCGCGGATGCGCCGCTGCATCAGGTTGAAGGTCGATGCTGCCTGCTTGGCCTCTCGCGGGCCCAGTTCGTCGAGGGGCGGGCTGTCGAGGTCCAGGCTCAGGCGTTCGGCGGCTTCACTCAGGCGCTGGATCGGCCGGCTCAGCAACTTGGCGCCATACCAGGCGGCGATGATCAGCGAGATGAACTGGAACGTCAGTGGCACTGCCGGGCCGTTGAACCAGGAGCGCTTATGCTTGGGCAACAGCTTCATCGTGCCGTCCGGCTGCTCGACGAAAGTGCCCTGCGGCGGCGGCGGCGGTGGACCGTAATGGTGAAACCAGAAGAACCCCAGCAGGTGGGCCAGCACAATAGCCACCAGCAGCACGCCGAACAGCCGCCCGAACAGCGTGTTGAAGGGGGCCCGCATCAGCCGATATCCCGGGCGTCGAACAGGTAGCCTTCGCCGCGCACGGTCTTGATCAGTTGCGGGGCCTTCGGGTCATCCCCGAGTTTTTGCCGCAGGCGCGACACCAGCAGATCAATGCTGCGATCAAAGGCTTCGATCGAACGGCCACGGGCGGCATCCAGCAATTGCTCACGGCTCAATACCCGACGCGGGCGCTCGATAAACACCCACAGCAGGCGGAATTCGGCATTGGACAGCGGCACGACCAGGCCATCGTCGGCCACCAGTTGACGCAACACACTGTTGAGCCGCCAGTTATCGAAGCGAATATTCGCGCGCTGCTCGGTGCGGTCATCCCGTACTCGACGCAGGATGGTCTGGATACGCGCCACCAACTCGCGCGGCTCGAACGGCTTGGACATATAGTCGTCGGCCCCCAGTTCCAGGCCGATAATGCGGTCGGTGGGCTCGCAGCGGGCGGTGAGCATCAGGATCGGGATGTCCGATTCGCCGCGTAACCAGCGGCACAGCGACAGCCCATCCTCGCCCGGCAGCATCAGGTCGAGCACCACCACATCAAAGGTTTCGGCTTGCATGGCCTGGCGCATCGCTGCGCCGTCGGTCACGCCGGTCGCGAGAATATTGAAGCGCGCGAGGTAGTCGATCAGCAGTTCGCGGATCGGCACATCGTCGTCAACGATCAGCGCGCGGGTGTTCCAGCGCTTGTCATCGGCGATCGCCGCGCCTTTTTGCTCGTCATTTACAGGGACGGAAGGGGTATGCATAGTGCGATCATCTGCCTGGTTGTTGCGGTCAGCATAGGCGCCCAGCCCCATGGCTGGAAGTGCTGGTCGGTGGGTCGTGCGGGCGAGGCTAGCCCTGGGGCGTGTTGGGCGCATGTCGTGAATGTATCAATTTTGAAATAATTCCCGGAAATGCCCGACTGACGGCGGTTGGTCAGTATTTACCGATCATCGGATCCCGCAACGGCGCCGCTTGCGCTACAATCCGCGCCGATTTCGACTTGCCTGAGAGCCCATTCCAATGTCCGCCTGCCAGACTCCTATCATCGTCGCCCTGGATTACCCCACTCGTGACGCCGCACTGAAGCTGGCTGACCAGTTGGACCCCACGCTTTGCCGGGTCAAGGTCGGCAAGGAACTGTTCACCAGTTGCGCCGCGGAAATCGTCGGCACCCTGCGTGACAAAGGCTTCGAGGTGTTCCTCGACCTGAAATTCCACGACATCCCCAACACCACCGCCATGGCGGTCAAGGCCGCCGCCGAAATGGGCGTGTGGATGGTCAATGTGCACTGCTCCGGCGGCCTGCGCATGATGAGTGCCTGCCGGGAAGTGCTGGAACAGCGCAGCGGCCCGAAGCCCTTGCTGATCGGCGTGACCGTGCTCACGAGCATGGAGCGCGAAGACCTGGCCGGCATCGGCCTGGATATCGAGCCTCAGGAGCAGGTCCTGCGCCTGGCCGCCCTGGCGCAGAAAGCCGGCCTCGATGGCCTGGTGTGCTCGGCACTGGAAGCCCAGGCCCTGAAGGCTGCGCATCCGTCGCTGCAACTGGTGACCCCAGGCATTCGCCCGGCCGGCAGCGCCCAGGATGACCAGCGCCGCATCCTCACGCCACGCCAGGCACTGGATGCAGGTTCCGACTACTTGGTGATCGGTCGCCCGATCAGCCAGGCGGCGGACCCGGCCAAGGCGCTGGCGGCGGTGGTTGCCGAGATCATGTAAGCGCTCACCGCAGCGCCTCGGTGTCGCTCAAACACCGAGGCGCCTGCATCGCGGGCAAGCCCGGCTCCCATCTAACAGTGGCAACCGGACTGCCTGTGGTATGTCAGCTGACCTTGAGCACCAACTTCCCAAAGTTCTCGCCGTTGAACAGCTTCATCAACGTTTCCGGGAACGTCTCCAGACCTTCCACGATATCTTCCTTGCTCTTGAGCTTGCCCTGCGCCATCCAGCCGCCCATTTCCTGGCCGGCAGCGGCGAAGTTGGCGGCGTGGTCCATCACCACGAAACCTTCCATGCGCGCGCGATTGACCAGCAGTGACAGATAGTTGGCCGGACCCTTCACGGCTTCCTTGTTGTTGTACTGGCTGATGGCACCGCAGATCACCACGCGGGCCTTCAGTGCCAGGCGGCTGAGCACGGCGTCGAGAATGTCGCCGCCGACGTTATCGAAATACACATCGACCCCTTTGGGGCACTCGCGCTTGAGGGCAGCAGGCACGTCTTCGCTTTTGTAGTCGATGGCGGCGTCGAAGCCCAGTTCATCGACGAGGAACTTGCACTTGTCGGCGCCGCCGGCGATGCCGACCACGCGGCAGCCTTTGATCTTGGCGATCTGCCCGGCAATGCTGCCCACCGCGCCGGCGGCGCCGGAGATCACCACGGTCTCACCGGCCTTGGGCGCTCCGGTGTCGAGCAGGGCGAAGTAGGCGGTCATGCCCGTCATGCCCAAGGCGGACAGGTAGCGCGGCAGCGGGGCAAGCGTCGGGTCGACCTTGTAGAAACCGCGCGGCTCGCCGAGGAAGTAATCCTGCACTCCCAGCGCGCCATTCACGTAATCGCCTACGGCAAATTTCGGGTGGTTGGAGGCAATCACCTTGCCCACCCCCAGCGCGCGCATGACTTCACCAATGCCCACCGGCGGAATATAGGACTTGCCTTCATTCATCCAGCCACGCATGGCCGGGTCGAGGGACAGGTATTCATTGCGTACCAGCACTTGCCCGTCCTGGGGCGTGCCAACCGGCACTTCCTGGTAGGTGAAGGTATCCCGGGTGGCTGCGCCGACCGGGCGCTTGGCGAGCAGGAATTGACGGTTGGTCTGGGCGGTCATGGCAGCGACTCTTCTGGAAATGAACCTCAAGTGATAGACCTTGAACGCGCGCGGGGCAAGGTTGACCGAGGCTGCGAATGCCCGCCGATAGGCCTTGCTGATAGTCATGCAGTGGGCCTTATCACTGCGATTCATGCAGCCCCAACCGGCCTTCTGATAGTGCTGACGCGCCCAGCGCGGCGTTGGCTAGACTCGACCCACGGCTATTTTTCCCACAGGACATCCCCCATGAGCATGACGTTTTCCGGCCAGGTCGCCCTGGTCACTGGCGCCGCCGCCGGTATTGGCCGCGCCACCGCGCTGGCCTTCGCAGGCGAAGGCTTGAAAGTGGTGGTCGCCGACCTGGATGTGGCCGGCGGTGAAGGTACCGTCGCGTTGATCCAGCAGGCCGGAGGTGAGGCGCTGTTCGTGCGTTGCAACGTCACCCTTGAGGCGGACGTGCAACAACTGATGGCGCAGACCGTTGCTGCTTATGGCCGCCTGGATTACGCCTTCAATAATGCCGGGATCGAGATCGAGAAGGGCAAGTTGGCGGACGGCAGCCTGGATGAGTTCGACGCCATCATGGGTGTCAACGTCAAGGGGGTATGGCTGTGCATGAAACACCAGCTACCGCTGCTGCTGGCCCAGGGCGGCGGCGCGATCGTCAACACGGCGTCTGTGGCGGGGTTGGGGGCCGCGCCGAAAATGAGCATTTACGCCGCCTCCAAGCATGCCGTGATCGGCCTGACCAAATCGGCGGCCATCGAGTATGCGAAGAAGAAAATCCGCGTCAACGCCGTCTGCCCGGCGGTGATCGACACCGATATGTTCCGGCGAGCCTATGAAGCCGACCCGCGCAAAGCCGAATTTGCCGCGGCCATGCACCCGGTCGGACGCATCGGCAAGGTCGAGGAAATCGCCAGTGCGGTGCTCTACCTATGTAGCGATGGCGCTGCATTCACCACTGGCCAGGCACTGGCGGTGGACGGTGGCGCAACCGCAATCTAGGACCTCGCGCGGCGCCCCAATCGAAAAGGGATTGGGGGGCTGTGGGGTATTTCCAGAGCTGGCAAAGTGCCGCGCCCGAATGTGTATCACCAGGTAAATAACCTAATAAAATCAATAATTTAATAAATCTTAGCAGCCGGTCATGACGGCCTTCTGTGCTTAACTCTTTGGGGTTGAATAACAGACAGTTGAAGTGAGTGGCTCATGGATTTAGGGATCGATCGACAAGCCCTTGTACCGGTGGTGCAGCAAATCGTCAGCGCCGTGGCGGAGTGGATTCGCAGGGACGGGGTAAGCGCCGGCACGCGCCTGCCGTCCGTGCGGCAGTTGGCCCTCGATAACCTGCTCAGCCAGTCCAGCGTGATCGAGGCATTCGAACGGATGGTCGCCCAAGGCGTGTTGGCTGCCAGGCCGGGCTCAGGCTTTGTGGTGGCCCCGCCGACCGCGCTGACCGAGGGGCACTGGTATGAAGGCGCGGAGCGGGAGTGGGGCGCCTTTGCCGATAATCCGCTGGGAGAGCTGAAGCTCGGCTGTGGCTGGTTGCCGGATGCCTGGCGCGAAAGCGATGACATCAGTTACGCGATTCGCGAAGTCACCCGTACCGACACGGGCGGCCTGTTCAACTACAGCACGCCCCTGGGACTGGCATCGCTGCGCGAGCAACTGCTCAAGCGCCTGTCCCGCATGCATATTGTCACCAGCCTCGACCGTATCCTTACTACTGGCGGCGCCAGCCACGCCCAGGACCTGCTTATTCGCACGTTGCTCAGGCCCGGTGACAGTGTGGTGGTTGAAACCCCCGGTTACGGCAACCTGTATCGGCAACTGGCGTTTCACGGTGTGCGGTTGCTGGAAGTGCCGCGTACTCGCGCAGGCCCGGACATCCCGGCGCTGGAAGCCCTGTTGCAGCGCCATCGGCCCAGGTGCCTGTTCATCCACAGTCTGTATCACAACCCCACCGGCACCAGCCTGAACCGCGCAGTGGCCGAGCGTCTGCTGGAGTTGGCGGGCAGCAAAGACTTCCTGATCATCGAAGAAGATGTCTACGGCGACTTGCAGCACGCCAGTTGCACGCGACTTTCGGCGCTGCCCCATGATGATCGGGTGATCTATGTGGCGAGTTTTTCCAAGTGCTTGAGCAGTGCCTTGAGAGTCGGCTACCTCAGTGCCAGTACGACGCTCATCGAGCAACTGGCCAGTCTCAAGACCCTGACCGGTTTCGGCACCTCGCGATTTGCCGAGGCGGTGGTGGCCACGCTGCTGGCCAATGGCACGTACCGCAAATGGGTGCAGCGCTTGCGCAAGCGGTTGAGTATTGAGATGGCCGCGACCCTGCAAGTCCTGGAGGATGAGGAGTGGGAGGTGTTCGCGGTGCCGGCCGGCGGCATGTTCGTGTGGGCGCGGCCAGGCGGCGATCGTTCGCGGTTGCAGGCCTGCGCGCGGCGGCTCGGGGTGTTGCTGGCGCCTGGCGCGTTGTTCAATCCAGGCGGTGAACCCAGTGATTGGCTGCGCATCAACGTGGCCTACGCGGCTGACCAGCGTGCCCAGGCGTTTTTCCGGGCCTTGGGGCCTGCCAGATCGACCTCGACCATTCTGAAAACGACGAGCAAGTAGCTTTTTGCCATTATTCAGGCGCCAACGTCTTGTGCTCAGTGCCTTGGGGTTGCCAATCTCGCTTCTGGTCAACCGGGTTTGATGGCATCTGCCATTGCGAGAGGATGCAAGTGCAATGATTTCGGGCGTGCAACGACGTTTCGCCAACCTCGGTATGGCGAAAAAGCTGGGCTTGGGGTTCACCTTGGTACTGCTGCTGACGGCCGTGGTCGCGGCCATTGGCGTGTGGTCCCTGCAGACCGTTGGGCAACGCTTCGAAGGCCTCACGGCGATGTCATCGCTCAACAGCGGGTTGCTCAAGGTGCGCCTGATCGAACAGGACTACGCGCTGCACGCCGACCCCAAGGCGGTCGAGGCCCTGCACGCCAGTGTCGACGCCTTGGCCGCCCAGGCGGCGAGCCTCAAGGCGCAATCCGCCGCGAATGGGCCGGTGATGAGCGATGTCGAACAGGCCCTGGCCGCCTACCGCAAGGCCTTCGATGAATTCGTCGAACTGACCCAGACCAAGGACCTGGCGCTGGAAATGGCCAGCTGGTCGGTGTCCAGCGTGGCCAATAACCTCGACGTGTTGCAGGCCGGGCTGGCGGACGACGGCGCGTATGGCCTGAAGGAAAGCCAGGGCAAGGAGGGCGCCGAATTCATTGAGCAGGCCGGGCAGGTCAGCCAGGTCTCGCGCCTGATGCTGCAGGCGATGAACGAAGCCCATGTGCGCCTGGACCAGAGCCGCAAGGTGGATGCGGACGACGCCGAACAAGGCAAGATCGAGCAGGCCGACCAGGCCCTGGCCCAGGTCGAACAACTGAAAACCTCGGTCAAGGACCCCGGTTATCAAACGGTGCTCAACGAGGTGTCCGGGCACATTGCCGCGTTCAGCGAGAAACTCGCTGAATACACCGGCCTGCTGGCTCAGGAAAAAGGCGTCTACAAGCAGCTGCGCGATCGCGCCGAGCAAGTGGTCAGCCGCGTCAACCAGGCGTATGACGCCGAAGACCAGTCGATGCAGGCGCAACTGAACAAAAGCGCGCTGCTGATCATCGGCTCGTCGGCCCTGGCCCTGCTGGTGGGCTTGATTGCGGCCTGGGTGATTACCCGCCTGATCGTTGCGCCGCTGCGCAGTGTGATTGCCGTGGCCCAGCAGATTGCCGCCGGCGATCTGAGCGGGCGCATGGAGGTCACTCGCCGTGATGAAATCGGCCAGCTGATGCAGGCGATGCAGCAGATGGGCAATGGCCTGAGCCAGATGGTCAGTGGCCTGCAGGCGGGTATCGAGCAACTCGCCAGCTCGGCGCATTCGCTCTCCAGCGTCACCGAGCAGACCAATGTCGAGGTCAACAGCCAGAAGGAAGAAACCGAGCAGGTGGCCACGGCCATGAACCAGATGACCGCCACCGTGCATGACGTGGCGCGCAATGCCGAAGAGGCGGCGCAAGCCGCGCAGACCGCGGACGACAAGGTCGACTGCGGCCAGCAGGTGGTGCGCCAGAGTCTGCAGCGCATCGAGCTGCTCGCCACCTCCAGTACACACGCCAGTGCCAGCATCGAGAGCCTGAGTGCCGAGATCCAGAACATCGGCACGGTGTTGGGTGTGATCAAGAGCGTCGCCGAGCAGACCAACTTACTGGCCCTCAACGCGGCTATCGAAGCCGCCCGTGCAGGTGAGCAGGGGCGTGGGTTCGCCGTGGTGGCCGATGAGGTGCGGGCGTTGGCCAAGCGCACCCAGCAATCCACCGAAGAAATCGAACGGCTGGTCAGCACCTTGCGCAACGCGGCGCAGTCTTCGGTGCAGCAGATCCAGCAAAGCGGCGAGCTGGTGAAACTGGCCGTCAGCGACGCGCTGGAAACCGAAAGTGCGCTGGGTAGCATCGCGGTGGCGGTGTCATTGATCCAGCAGATGAACCAGCAGATTGCTGCCGCCGCCGAGGAGCAAAGCTCGGTGGCCGAAGAGATCAATCGCAGTGTCACCAGCATTCGTGCCAGTGCCGATCAATCGGCGTTGAGCATGCAGGGCAACGCTGCGTCGAGTATTCAGCTGGCGCAGCTGGGTGCGGAGCTGAAGGGGATGGTCGGGCATTTCCGGCTTTGATCGCCGTCTGGTTACGGCGATCAAAACGCCGGAGTCAGGTGTGGCTGGCCAGGAAAGTCAGCAACGCGCCATTCACGAACTCCGGATTTTCGCGGCTGGAAATATGCCCGGCACCTGGAATCAGCACCAGTGGGCAGCCAATCGACTCGGCCATTTCCCGGGCCTCGGCCGGAGGACGCGGCTGGTCTTCTTCTCCGCACATCACCAGCGTTGTAGCGGGGCTGAGCTTGTGCAACTGATCCCGGATATCGCTGCGACCAAAGGTGAGGCGACCCAGTGGCACGACGCTGTCACGCAGCTGCTCTGCGCAGAAGGCTGTCAGAGTGTGGCGGAAACCCTTGTACAAGCTCGACTCACGATCGATTCCCGGCCGAAAGAAAATCGGCGCGACGATATCCAGCAAATGCTCCGGGAATTGGCCTGCGTCCTCGATCATCTTCAATAGCGAGAAGTAGTAGTCGCGGGTTGCCTGAGGTTCTGCGCCCAGATACGTGTCCATCAGCACCAGGCTATTGATCCGGTCCGGCTCCTTCAACGCCAGGCGTGCGCCCCACATGCCGCCGACCGAAAGGCCGACCAGATTGACCTTGTCGATCTGCAGGTGATCCAGCAGACGCAGTGCCTGGTCGGCCAGGTCGTCCAGGGACTCAGTGGTCTCGGGCATCTGGCCCGATTGGCCATGGCCCCATAGCTCGGGGGCGATCACTCGATAATATTTCGACAGGGCGTTGATCTGCGGCGCCCACATGTCGCTGCTCCACAGGTAACTGGAACCCAGCAGGACGACCGGGCCGGTGCCTTGGTCGACGTAGTGCAGCGGTTTTCCATCGATAATGGCGACAGGCATAGCGGGCATCTGACTTTTTGGAGGTAGGGGTATGTTTTACTCTAGTCGGGGGCGGGGGGATAGATGCACATTTATGGCATTTTGTGGCAAGCCGCGTGTTTTTAATGACGGTTTGATGGGGAGAGTGGGGGGGGAGGGGTTATTGGGGGAGTGGGCTTGTTATGTGTGGGGGGGGTTGAGGTGAATGGAGGTGTTGTGGATAAGGGGCTGTTGGGGTGAGTGGGGTTGTTATGTTTGAGGGTTGTTGAGGTGAATGGGGGGGTTGTGGATGAGGGGCTGTTGAGGTGAATGGGGGTGTTGTGGATGAGGGGCTGTTGAGGTGAATGGAGGTGTTGTGGATGAGGGGCTGTTGTGGCGAGCGGCCCGCAGGACGGCCACTCAGTCGTAGATGACTTTCTTTTTCCACTCGGCGTCGGCGTCGACCACTTTGAGGCCTTCGGTCAGCTCGTTGACTTCATCCTCAGCCGGCTTGCTGTTGGTCAGCACTGTCGAGTTGGCCTTGGCCAGTTGCGCTTCCAGCTGTTGCAGCTGCGCGCTGTAGATCACCGGTTCCGGCTGTTTGCGCAAGTACTGCACGCCACGCTCGAACGCCAGGCGGGCCTGGCCCGGTTGGCCTTGTTGCAGGGCATGCTGGCCAAGGTTGTTGAAGAACTCGATGTGCAGCAGCACCAGGATATGGCGAATTTCCTTGATCCAGTGCTTGGCTTCGTTGGTCGGCAGGAAGCCGTCCTGGGCGGCGCGGGTGACTTGGCCGTGCAGGGCTTCGAGCAGGAAACGCACGTCCTTGGCCTTGGCTTCGGTCTGGATCGGGGCGGGCGGGTTGGCCACCGGGATCGACTCGCCCTGGGCCACCAGTGCATTCAACTCGGTGATCCGGGCCTTGATCGGTGCGCTGGTCTTGTTGAGATTCAACAGGCGCTGGTTGACGTTGAGTTCCAGGCGGGTCAGCAACAATTTGAGCGCCGGCGTCATCAACTGGCCGGGGAAGGTCTCGGTAATTTCACCGCAACGGCGCAGGCGATCATTGAGCTCGATCTCGGTGCGCTTCTTTTCCAGCTTGTTGTTTTCCACCACGTGGTTCATGTAGCCAATGGCGATCAGTATTACGATCCCGGCTATTACCAGCAGGGTGATCATGAGTGG
Organism: Pseudomonas sp. 13B_2.1_Bac1; assembly: GCF_025466155.1. NCBI lineage: Bacteria > Pseudomonadati > Pseudomonadota > Gammaproteobacteria > Pseudomonadales > Pseudomonadaceae > Pseudomonas > Pseudomonas sp. 13B_2.1_Bac1. Next base: position 25,631 of record NZ_JANLOH010000080.1, read on the forward strand.
TGTCACCGGTGTGACCTCTTTATAGGGTTTGCTGTGGAGTGTAGAGACTGAGGCATCCGCCGGATAGGACTGAGCGACCAGTTGCCCGGGTAGTTTCTTCTATATAGGTAAGGCGTTCCCTGCATGGATGCACATTGCCATCATTTGCTGGAGCGAACTATAGCGCCTTGTGGTGCGCCAGAATATAGGCGTCAAAGCCCTAACGGGCAGAATGCCCGCCGGGGCCCGCAAAGCAGGGCGAAGTCATTGATTTAAATAAATTTATCCTTGGGGGTTGACGACCTTTCAATCCATCCATAGAATGCGCGCCACTTACAGCGTAAAGCACACAGCGAAACGCGGTAGGGAGTGAATGTTGTACGTGTGTCCCCTTCGTCTAGTGGCCTAGGACACCGCCCTTTCACGGCGGTAACAGGGGTTCGAGTCCCCTAGGGGACGCCAATATGCGGGAATAGCTCAGTTGGTAGAGCACGACCTTGCCAAGGTCGGGGTCGCGAGTTCGAGTCTCGTTTCCCGCTCCAAATTTAAGCAGTGTTGCTCTCGGGCGGCACTGAGTGAAACCAGGGCATAATCTTCGGATTTAATCTCTGGACACTGAAATACACACCATGTGTTTCAGTTGTGTGTCCCCTTCGTCTAGTGGCCTAGGACACCGCCCTTTCACGGCGGTAACAGGGGTTCGAGTCCCCTAGGGGACGCCATTTGCGGGAATAGCTCAGTTGGTAGAGCACGACCTTGCCAAGGTCGGGGTCGCGAGTTCGAGTCTCGTTTCCCGCTCCATATTCAATGAAAACGCCGATCAGCAATGATCGGCGTTTTTGTTTGTGCGCGTTTTATCGCAAGTTCGCCGCTTGCGCCAAACGCACTGTAGCCTCGCGGATTTCTGCCTGATTGAGTGCTGCAAAGCCCAGGCGCAGTGCATTTTCCGGCAGGTCCAGCGGCGAAAACTGCCGGCCACTCCGTACGACCAACCCGTGGTCCAGCGCCGCGCCGACCATCTGCTCGACGTTGATTTCATCGTCGAAGCGTACCCACAGCGCCAGGCCACCTTCCGGCTCCCGTACCTTGATTCGATCCCCGAACGCCTCATGCAGGCAGCTCTGCAAGGTTTCGCGGCGGACGCGGTATTCCTTCGACACCCGGCGCAAATGCTTCTTCAGCTCCCCATCATTGATCAGGTCGGCGAGCATTTTCTGCGCGACCGCATCGGCATCCCCCATCATCAGCGCGGCATTGCTGTGCAGCGCTTGGATCACATCCGTGGGCGCCACCACATAACTGCAGCGAAACGTCGAGCCAAGGGCTTTGGATAACGAACCGACATAGATCACATGGCGCTGCGAGCGGTCACTGGCGAGGGGCAGGTAGGGCCGCCCGTTGAAGTGGTATTCGTGGTCGTAGTCTTCTTCGATGATGCAGAAATCATGCAGTGCCGCCAACGCCAACAGCTGCTGGCGTCGCGCCGCGTGCAGGCTCACGGTGGTGGGGAACTGGTGGTGTGGGGTGAGATAGATCATCCGCACCTTGTGTTCGCGGCAGAGGCGGTCGATCTGGTCCGTGCGACAGCCTTCTTCGTCCATCTCCACGGTGACCAGTTGCGCGCCCAGCTTGCGGAAAATTTCCCACGCGGGTGGGTAACTCAGGCGTTCCACCAGCACCACGTCTCCGGGTTTGAGCAGCAGGCTCGCGGTCAGGTACAGCGACACCTGGGTGCCTTGGGTGAGGCAGATGTTCTCGGCGCTGACCGTCAACCCGCGGTTGTTGCGCAGCATCTCGGCCAGGGCGCAGCGCAAATGGTAGCCCGTGCCCTCACTGCCGTAGCGCACGGTGTTGGAGCTAAAGCTGTTGCGCAATGCATTGCGGTAGTAGCGATGCAGGACGGCCTGGGGCAGCAAGCGGTGATCGCTGGTGCCGTTATCGAAAAACAGCGCGCCATGCCGATGCTGCAGTGCCGTCACCTGGGCGTTCTGGGCAAAATACGGGGCGACCGCCTGCGCCAGGATGGGCGGAGCGAAGGACTGTTGCGCGCGACTCGGCAACTGCTTGGGCGTCAGCTGCGCGTTGACGAAGGTCCCACGGCGTGGCTCGCTGACGAGCCAGCCTTTGGTCAACGCTTCTTCGTAGGCGAGGATCACGGTCTTGCGGTTGACGTCGAGCAACTGCGCCATTTCCCGCGTGCCCGGCAGCAATGTGCCGGGCGGCAATCGCCCTTCAACGATTGCGGTCACCAGGCCTTCGGCAATTTTGCGGTAGGACGCCTGGCCGTCACCCTCGTCCAGCTTGAGCAGCGGACGCCATTTACGCATCTGGACCATCTGAAGTATCCAAAACTGGAGGTTTTAATGGGCCTAGTCTAGCGCAACAATCAAGCCTCACTCACCCCGAGGTTGTTATGAATACACGTCATGTCATCGAACTGTCCCCCTCGGGGAAAACCTTTGAGGCCGGTGATGAGCTGTTGCTGGATGCGATGCTCGCCCACGGCCTGTCCGTGCCATTTTCCTGCCGTCGCGGTGCTTGTGGGTCGTGCAAGGTGGTGGTCGCAGAAGGTCAGTACCGGGCCAAACAGCTCGCGCCGGATGCACCGGTGCCGTGCTATCCGCTGGCAGCCAATGAAATGTTGTTGTGCCAGAGTCACGCCTGCGGCGACATGTGCCTGGAAATTCCCGGTTGGTCGCTGGACTCGCCCGCGTTGGTCGTCGAGGCAACCGTGCTGAGCAAACGCGCACTCAGCCCCGACATCATCGAGTTGGTGGTGATGCCGGATACGCCCTTGGCGGTGCGGGCGGGCCAGTACCTCAAGATCCAACTGGTCGACGGCGACTCGCGTTGTTTTTCGATCGCCAACCTGCCGGCCGAAGACGAGGGGCGACTGGTCTTCCAGATTCGCCAGGTCAGCGGCGGGCTGTTTTCCGAAACCCTGCTGGGGTGCCTGGAAGCCGGCGACCTGTTGCAACTGGAAGGGCCTTTTGGTGCCTGTACCTGGCAGGACCATGACGATGCGCCCGTAGTCTTGTTCGCCACGGGCACCGGCTACGCCGGCATCAAGCCGATCCTGCTGAGCGCCTTGAAACGCGATGTCGAGGTGACGTTGTACTGGGGCGGTGCGCAGCCGGCCGATTTTTATGACCGCGTGTTCCTGGACACATCGGTCAAAGAGCACGCGCGTTTTCACTGGCACCCGATGCTGGCCTCGCAGGGCCGGGTGCAGGAAGTGGCGCTGAGCCATGGGCATCACTGGGAAGCGGCCCACGTGTACGCGTGCGGTAGCGCAGCAATGATCAGCCAGGTGCGTACCGAGTGCCTGGAAGCGGGCCTGCCGGGCCATCGGTTTGTCGCGGAGGCCTTTGTGCCCAGCGGCCGGTCGAGTGCGGGCACTGCATCGAAGCCGCTGCATCCTGTGTGGGAAAAAGTCGGTCCGCGCTACTCCCTGGACGGCATGCTGGCGGCGCGCGACCAGTCCATACGCGCCCTGGCGGCAATTGCCAGCCGCCTGCAGGTGGGCATGACCACCGGCGAAGCCCTTGATATGGCCGCCGAACAACTGCAGGCCATGGGCGCGTCCCACACCTGGCATCCGACTTATATTCGTTTTGGCGACGATACCGTTCGCCCACCCCGCGAAGGTATCGATCGTCAACGCAGGCTACGCGCCACCGATATCGTCGTGGTCGACCTGGGCCCTGTGTGGGACGGCTACGAGGGCGACTATGGCGATACCTTTGTATTCGGTGACTCGCCGTTGCACCTGGCATGCAGGACGGCCCTGCACGAAGTGTTCGATGCGACCCGCGACGCCTGGTTACGTGGCCTCACCGGTCGCGAACTGTATGACTTTGCCGAGCAGAGTGCGGCGTCAAAAGGCTGGAGGCTGGCGCGCAATCTCGCGGGGCATCGCCTCGCGGATTTCCCCCACGCGTTGTTCGAGTGCAAGGACCTGGCGGACCTGGAAATCCCGCCGAGTGAAATGGCCTGGGTCCTGGAGATCCAGCTGTGCCATCCCACGGAGCCGGTCGGTGGTTTTTTCGAGGATATGTTGATGCTGCAAGCCTGAAGAGCCCGCCATTGCGGCGGGCTCCTTTGGATCAGAGCTTCGGCAGCTGGCCGATACGGCCCATCATTTCGGTGACGATCTGCAGGTCCAGCAGGAACTGGTCGACGGTCTTGAACTCGTTGTCGGTGTGCCCGGTGTACTTCACTTCCGGGCGCGCCAGGCCGAATTGCACGCCATTGGGCAGTTCGTGCACCGAGGTCGCGCCGGCCGAGGTGCCGAACTTGTGCTCCATGCCCAGGTTTTCGCTGGCGACGGCCAACAAAGCCTTGACCCATTCACCTTCCGGGTTGCGGTACATCGGTTCGGCGACCGAGTAGGTGAAGTCCACCTTGACCTTGGATTGCTTGTCCCAGGCATTCAGCTTGTCGGCAATCTCGGCCTTGAGTTTCTCCGGCGACTTGCCCTTCGGCACGCGCAGGTTCACCGCCAGCTTGAAGGCCTTGTCATCCAGGCCGACAAAGGTCAGCGAGGTGGTCAACGGGCCCATGAAATCATCGGAGAAGCCCACGCCCAATTTGCCGCCGAGGTAATCCAGGCCCCAGTTGTCGGACGCATAACGCGCCGCGTCGGTGATGTGGTTGTGCTTGAGGGCAATCTTGCCGTCGACGCTGTGGATCAGCTCCAGCATGCGCGCGACCGGGTTGACCCCGGACTCGGGTTCGGAGGAGTGAGCGGACACGCCGGTGACGGTCAGCTTGACGTTTTTGCCGTCGACCTTGGCGGCCACTGCAAAATCACCGCCGTTGCGCTTGGCGTATTCAGTCCCGGCCTTTTGCAGGCTGGCGGCCAGCTCGGCCGGTTTGTCGCTGACGAAGGTCGCGACCGAGGCGGAAGGGATCTGGTTGGTCGCCATGCCGCCGGTCATCGAGATGATTTCCGCGCCTTTGCCTTCACCCTTGCGACGCGGGAAGGTGGCCATGACCGTGCCGTAGCCTTTCTCGGCAATCACCACCGGGTAGCCGCCGTCCAGCGCCAGGTTGTACTGCGGCGTCGGGTTGTGCTCGAAGTAATAGGGGATCGCGTCGCCGGAGGTTTCTTCGGTGGTGTCCACCAGCAGCTTGAAATTGCGCGCCAGCGGCAGCTTTTCTTCCTTGATGACCTTCATGGCGTACAGGGCCACCACGATGCCGTTCTTGTCATCCTCGGTGCCACGGCCGTACATGCGATCGCCGATCAGCGTGACCTTGAACGGATCAAGCTTGGTGCCATCCTTGAGCACCCAGTTCTCTGGCGTCACCGGCACCACATCGGCGTGGGCGTGGATACCGACCACTTCATCACCGCTGCCTTCGAGGGAAATCTCGTAGACGCGATTGTCGATGTTGCGGAAGTTCAGGTTGAAGTCTTTCGCCAGAGCCTGGATCTTGCCGGCGATCTTGATGAATTCCGGGTTCTTGTACTGCGGCACACCGTCGACGTTGAAGGTCGGGATTTCCACCAGCTCACGCAGGGTTTCGGTGGCGGCCTTGCCGTACTTCACGCGTGTGTAGATACCGAGCAGGCGATTGATTTCGTTCTGCTGGTCGGCGCTCAGGGTTTTGTTATCCAGGAAGGCACTGATTGCCGGGCCGACGTCGCTGGTTTTACCCAGCTCGCCCTTGGCCAGTGCGCCGAGGAAACCACGGAAATCGGTGACGGACGTTTCGTTGAAACTCTTGAGAATCGCCGTGCTTTGGTCGGGTGTGATGTTGGCGAAGGCAGGTGTGGCGATGGCCGAAAGGCTGGCCGCGAACACGGTGGCAGCCGCCAGTTGCTTGAGTGGAAAGTGCATTGAGAGACGCATTCCTTTGCAGGTAGTGAGTAGGAAGTTTCTGATCGATATGTCAGAAACATTTCCACACACTACCACCTCTTTTTTCCACGGGCGAGGGTCTACGCAAAGGGTCCCGCAGGAGCCGGCTTGCCGACGATGACGCGCATTGCCAGGCGGATCACAGTGCCGGGACTATTTTCGTCGGCAAGCCAAGCGCCTGCAGGTGGCCTGAGTCACGGCTGGCCAGGGTGGGGCTCGGGGTACGTCTCGGTTACGTTCAACGCCTTGGCGTAGGGCCCATCCCACAATTGCTCATGGAGTTGCCCGACACGCTTGGCCATCGCTTCGCTGCGCATCACTACTTCCAGGTTGCGCGAATTATCCAGATACCCACCCAGCCAGTTGCTGGTGCCGATCCAGGCGACCTGGCCGTCGATCTCCATGGTCTTGCTGTGGATCACCCGCGCGTAAGGGATAAACCCTTGCCTGGCTTGCGGCAGGGTGACGATCTTGACCTGGACGTTGGGCAGGACCGCCAGGCTTTTCAGGTAGGGCAGTTCCAGTTTGTCGGTGTTCCAGTTGGACACCATCAGCTTGACTGACACCCCACGCGCCGCCGCTGCGCGCACGGCGTTGTCGATCACCGCGTAGTAAGGGCGGGTTTTATCCGGCCCGTAGGACAGCGGCGCATAGTCGAGCAGTTGCACGCGCACCTCTTTTTTGGCTTCACCGAGCAGGCGCGGCAACTCCAGTTGTGAATCGCCGACACCCGGCGGGTTGTAGCGCTGCGGGCTGGCGACCAGATAGTTGCCAGTGCGCGCAGGGGGTTCGCTGGCTGCGGGCAAGGGCACCGGGGTGTGCTCGGTCAGCGCTGCCTGGGCGCGCCAGTCCTGTTCGAAGATCGCCTGCACCTGGCTCACCACGGTGGCGTCGCTGATGCGCAGGCCGGTTTCGTGGATATGTTCCAGGGCGCGCCAGTCGAAATTCTGGCTGCCGACAAATGCCTGCTTGCCATCCACCACCATGTATTTGGCGTGGATGATCCCGCCGCTCAGTTGCCCATAGGGCAGCACACGGAAGGTCAGGTTGGGGATCGCACGCAAACGTTCCAGCGTGGAAGCTTCTGACAACTTGATGCCTTTTTCTTCCAGCAAGAAGCGAATCTTCACACCGCGTTTGCCGGCGGCCTCAAGGTGTTCGATCACCGTGTCCATCACCGAGCCAGGATGGTCGGCGGCATAGAACTGGCCGATATCGATGCGGCTTTTGGCGCCATCGAACAACGCGATCCACACCGGCCCCGGCTGGCGCAAATCGTCGGTGCCCAGCGTGGTATCCACCGGCACGGTGTGCACCAGTTCAAACCCCGGAATCGAAAAGTCCGCCTGAACCAGCGGACTCATGAGCAAGCCGGCCAGGCCTGCGATACGCAATTTCAAGGAGGCAGACATAGGGACCTCTATCAACGAAGAAAGCGGGCGCATTGCGCGCCCGCTGTAACCATCACGCCGTGCGGCTGTGCAACGGCGTCGGCACCAGGTGCGGCACTTCACTCTGTACCCGGGCGCCGGTGGCGGCGCGGATCAGCAGGATTTTCAACTGGTCGTTGATGCGCTCCAGGCTGTCCTGGAAGAAGTTGTGGAACACCACGCAGAACAGCGCGATGGCGATCCCCAGGCCAGTGGCGAACAGCGCCGTGCCGATGCCACCGGAAATCTGCCCTGGGTCGGACACCCCGGCACTCGCCAGCGCCTTGAAGGTGTCGATGATGCCGAGGATGGTACCCAGCAAGCCCAACAGCGGCGCGGCCGTGGTGATGGTCTCGATGATCCACAGGCTACGGGCCAGTGGCGCGCGAGTGGTCAGGTACTGGGTTTCGATCACGTCATCCAGGTCCTTGCGTGAACCGTGCGAGGCTTTCTGTGCCAGCACCGGCAACACCATGCTCAAGGGCAGGCTGTCACGCTGGGTCAAGCCCTGCGGCAAGTCGCGTTCGCTGTGTACGTTGGCGTCCAACACCGCCGTGAGCGCGCGAGCCTGGCGACGCACGTAGGCGAAGTAGATACCGCGCTCGATGGTGATGAAGATGGCGATGGCCATCGCGGCATACATCACATAGAAGGTGATGTCGTGGAGCAGGTTCATGTCCATGTTCGCTTACCTCGCAATTAGAAATTGGCTTCCAGGGAAACCGTCACAGTGCGTTCCAGGCCGACGATGTACGCCGGGTCGCCGTCGCGGAAACCGCCGTAGGTCGCGGCGTTGGTCTTGGTGGTGTACACGCCGTCCAGGTATTTCTTGTCGAACAGGTTGTCGACGTTCAGGCGCAGAGTGGCGTCCTTGACCACTTTCTTGTCCACCGGCAGGTAGATACCCGCGCCGGCGTTGAACACGGTGCGCCCGGAAATGGCTTCATCGTTGGTCAGGTCGCCGTAGAGCTTGCTCGTGTACTTGCCGCCGAAGGTGCCGTAGAAGCGACCGTCGTCATATCCGATGTTGGCCGCCAGCATGTTCTTCGGCACGTTGGCAAATTGCTTGCCGCTGGTGGGCAGCACGATGGCTTTGCCGGCGTTGTACACGGTCAGGTCGTCTTGCTGCTCGGCCTTGGTGTAGGTGTAGGAGGTGTAGTAGTTGAAGTGGTTGGGCAGCAGGCCGCTCCACTCCAGCTCCAGGCCGCTGTTGTTGACCGCGCCCGCGTTGATGTCGGCGAAGTCGCCGTTGATGTCTTTGGACGAGACCTGGCGATCCTTGAACTGCATGTAGAACAAGGTCGCCGCCACGGTCATGTCGTCACCGGTGAAGCGCCAGCCCAACTCGTGGTTCCAGCTGGTTTCCGGCTTGGAGTTGATCGAGTCCAGGCCCTTGTCGTACAGCACATAGTTCTGCGGGATCCGCATGTTGCGCGACAGGCTGTAGAACAACTGGTCGCGCTCATCCAACTGGTACTTGAGGCCGACGTTGGGCAGCAGTTTGTTGTAGGTCTGGTTACGTTTTTCTGCCTGTTCGGTGAGGCTGCCGTGGTTGGTGCCGTCACGCTTGACGTTCATGTAGGCGAGGCCTGCCACCAGCGTCCAGTCCGGGTCGATGTACCAGGTGTCCTGGGCCCAGACTTTCTGGGCGGGGGTGATGGTGAAGCGGTCGCGACCCTGGATGGTGTTGCCATTGGCATCGACCACGGCGTCGTTGGAGTCGGGCCAGGTGTCGACCGGTTTGCCGCTGGACTTGAGCGGAATGAACGGTTGGGTCTGGCTCTGGCGCGCGCGTTCGTACCAGTAGCCAAATTGCACGCTGTGATCACCCAGGTCCCAGTTCAGTTTGGTGGTGATCCCCGGACGCCAGGTTTGCGTGCGTGAAGGGCGGTAGTACACGCCGCTGTTCGGCGTGCCATCGGCGTTGTACTGCGCGCCGGTAGGCAAGTTGCCCAGGTCGAACACGCCGCCCTGGTTCGAGCCGCGGTTGAGCGCGTAGCTGGACGAGCCGACGCCACTGCCGTTGCCCCAGTAGTAGTACGGAATCACCGACAGCGCGAGGTTGTCAGCCAGTTTGAGCTGGGTGTTGAGCACGGCGGTGAAAGTCTGGAACGGGTTCTGCGCCAGCGCGTAATAGCTGTTGTACTTGCCATTGGCTCCCACGGTCGGCGTTGCCGGGTAGGGGTCGTACTTGCGGCCGTTCTGTTGGAACTGCGCCTTGGTCAGTTGGCTGTAACTGTTGTTGTCCTGCTCGTGGTACTTGAGGATCAGGTTGGCGGTGTTGCCGTCGCCCGCATCGAAGAAGCTGTTCCACTCGACCTTGTCCGCCCGCACTGCACCCGAGCCGCGCCACATCTGGCCTTCGGTGTGGGACGCCGACAGCCAGTTGCTGAGGCCGTTGACTTCACCGGTGTTCAGCCGCGCGAAGGTCTTGCGGGTGGCGTTGCTGCCCATCACCTGTTTGACGAACGCGCCGGTTTCCTTGGTCGGGCGAATCGTCACGATGCCGATGTTGCCGCCGCTGGAGCCGATGTGCGGGCCGTCGGCTTCCGAGGACCCCTGGGTGACGAAGATCTGGTCGATGTTTTCCGGGTCGCCCAGCAGGTTGGAATACAGCGCGTAGTTGCCCGAGTCGTTGATCGGCATGCCGTCCACCGACATCCCCACCTGGTCGGAGTTGAGCCCGCGCATGGTGAAGCGAAAGCCCGACAGGCCGGTGTTGTCCTCGCTGGAAATGTTCAGGCCCGGGGTGTACTTGAGCTTGTCGATGGCGTTGCCGGTGGCGGTCTGTTTATCCAGCGCCTCCTTGGTCACCGTGGAGCGGCCCTTGATGCTTTCTTCCTGCACCATGTAGCCGCCACCCGCAGTGGCCTTGCCCTGGACGCCGATGGTACCGACGTCGCTGTTGCCGGTGTCGGCCATGGCCATGCCCATGCTCTGGCCCATGCTTGCGGCAACAAGTGCCAGATGAATACGTGTGAACCTCATCACTGTCGTCCTGGTGTCGGGTGCTTATTGCACGCTGTAGTTGAAGGTGGCGGTGAAGCGCTGCTCATTGCGCCCCCCGAAGGCTTGCTCGGGGAACGGCTTGACTTGCTTGATGCGACGCAAGCTGTTGGTGGCGGCCCGGTTGAGCAACATGCTCGAGGCCTGGGTTTGCAGGCCGGAGTCCAGGACGCGACCCTGGCGGTCTACCAGCAGCCAGACCACGACTTCGCCGGTAGGGCGTTCGAGGGAGGCCTGGCGTCCGGTGGGGTACTGTTTGTAGGTGTCCAACTCGTTGCGCAAACCCTTGAGATAGCCGCCTTCGAGTGCCTGGCCGTCGACCTTCGGCGGGGCCGGTGGTGCCGGCGTTGGCGCGGCCTGGGCCGCCACGGCGGGGGCCGGTTTGGCGGCCACCGGCGGCGGTGTCGGCACGGGCGATGGCTTGGCCACCACGGGCTTGGGCTGAGGCTTCGGCTTGGGCTTGGGCTCAGGTTTTGGCAACGGCTTGGGCGGCGGTGGCGGCGGGGCCGGCTCGGCCTCTTCATCCTCGATCACCGGCGGCGGCTCTTGTTCCACCACCGGCTCCGGGGTCACTGGCGGCTCGGGTTCGACCAACGCCAGCTCGACCGCTGACTCGTCGTACACCGGTTCAACCTTCAACGTCTGGGACTGGATTCCCAGTGCAATCAGCACCAGGGCGATCAGGGCCGGGACACTGCCCAGCAGCTGTCGCGCACGAAACAGGACGTACATGATCACGACTTGCGCGTGGCGATGGACACGGAGGTAAAGCCACCCAGACGCAGGGTGTCCATCACCTCCACCAGGCGCGAAACTTCCACGCCCTTGTCGCTGTTGACGATGATCGTCGACTTGGTGTCAGGCTTTTCGGCCGCCTTCAAGGCCGGCACCAGCGCATCGACGGTGAGGTCCTTGCCATCCAGTTGCAGCTGGCCTTCCAGGCCCAGGGTCAGGATGAATTTGTTCTGCGGCTTGAGCTGCTGCGAACTGCTGGCGCTGGGCAGTTGGGTCTTCATGCCGAGGGCCGGAATCACGTTCAGGCTCACGAGTACGAAAAACACCAACAGGAACATCATCACGTCGATCATCGGGATCAGCTCGATGTGCGCCTTGCGTTTTTTCGGTTCGTCCCAGGTTCTCATTCCGCTACCCCGTCATTGAATTAGGGGCGACACGCTAACAACCAAAAATGACCGAATGGTTAACTTTAATTGACGTTTTGAGGGCTCTAGGACGCGTCTTACAGGGCATTCACAAGTCATTTTTGTGACGTAACAGAATTGAAACGAAGCGCGGCCATTCTCAAAAACTTTACATCGAGGCCCCCCGGAAATGAGCAGCGACTTGCCCCATCTGTCCACCCCGCGACTGCTGTTGCGCGCCCTGGAAAAACCCCAGGCCGAGACGTTGTGCGCCCTCGCCAACGGTCCGAAGATCGCCGATAACACCGCCAGTATTCCATCGCCCTACACCCTGGAAATCGCGCTGGATTTCATTGACGGCATGCAGGCGAAATATCGCTCGACGGGGTTGCTGAGCCTGGGGATGCACCGGCGTGACAATGGCGAGCTGATCGGTATCGTCAGCCTGCGCATCAATGCTGCTCATCGCTACGGGCATCTGGGCGGTTGGGTCGCGGCGGATGCGCGCAACCAGGGGTACGCGGCCGAGGCGGCGACAGCATTGATGGACTACGGCTTTGTCGAACTTGGCCTGCATCGCGTGGGTAGCCAGTGCTTCAGTCGCAACAAGGAATCGGCGCGGGTCATGGAGAAAATCGGCCTGCAATATGAAGGCTGCATGCGCGGCGCGTTCCTCAAGAACGGCGTGCATGAAGACCTGCTGGTGTTCGCCACGGTGCGTGAGGTGTGGGAGTACCGGTTGTGAGCGGCGGCGTCGACCACGGCCGGCGCCGGGTACTCGCCGGGCTGGCGGTGGCCACCACGTTTTCGATCCTCAGTCCGTTCGCGCGCAGTGCCGGGGTCGACTATCCGTTTACCCTGGGCGTGGCGTCGGGCGACCCGTTGCCGGATGGCTTTGTGATCTGGACGCGCCTGGCGCCGCTGTTCAATGCAGTGGATGGCCGGGGTGGGTTGAACCATGCGGTGGCGGTGCGTTGGCGGGTCGCCAGCGATGCGGCGATGACCCGCATCGTGCGACAGGGCGAGGTCATGGCCAGCGAGCGGTTGGCCCATTCGGTGCACGTGGAAGTCGCCGGGCTGGAGGCGGGCCGGCCGTATTGGTATCAGTTCGAAGGCCTCGGCGCGCAGAGCCCGGTGGGGCAGTCACGTACGGCGCCCGCCGTGCAGGCGATGGCGTCGGCGCGGTTGGGATTTGTCTCGTGCTCGCATTGGGAGCGCGGCTATTTCAGCGCCTACCGTCACCTCGCGGCAGAGCAGCCTGACCTGGTGTTTTTTCTCGGTGACTATATCTACGACAGCTCCTACGCGGCGGACTCGGGCAAAATCATTCGCGCCCACGGCAGCGGCAATGCGCTGAGCCTGGGCGATTACCGCAACCGTTATGCCTTGTACAAGACCGATCCGGACCTGCAGGCCTTGCATGCCGCTGCACCCAGCGTGGCGACCTGGGACGACCACGAAGTGCAGAACGACTACGCCAATCGCTGGTCCCAGGATCCCAAGATCCCGGTGGCGCAATTTCTCCAGCAGCGCGCGGCGGCTTACCAGGCGTTCTATGAACATATGCCGCTGCGTGCGAGCAGCGTGCCCAAAGGCCCGGATATGCGCATCTATCGGCGCCTGGACTACGGCCGACTGGCGCGTTTCCACGTGCTTGACGGCCGTCAGTATCGCTCCGAACAACCGTGCATTCCGGCCAATGGCAGCCACCAGGGGCATATCGCCGCCAACACATGCGCCGACCTGCGCAACCCCGCGCGGACTATGCTTGGCTGGCAGCAGGAGGCCTGGCTGGACCAGGGCTTTGCGCAGTCGCGGGCGCAGTGGAATGTGATCGCCCAGGACTTGCTGGTGGCGCCGCTGACCCAGCGCGACCCGACCAGCCAGGCACTTGGGCGCTGGACCGATGGCTGGGATGGCTACATGGCCAACCGTTCGCGGATGCTCGCATCGATCCAGCGCCACCGCGTCAACAACCCGGTGTTCTGGGGCGGTGATATCCATTCGTTCTGGGCCACGGACTTGCACGTCGATGGCAATGATCTGGACTCACCGATCGTGGCCACCGAATTCGTCGGCTCATCGGTGACGTCCGATGGCCCGCCCTATGATGCGTTTTCCCAACTGTTGCCACTTAACCCGCATGTGAAGTTTTTCGACAGTCGCCAGCGCGGGTACGTGTCGGTGCAGTTGGAGGCGCGGCAGATGCTGACGAGGTTTCGCGCGATCAGCGACCCGCGCGATCCACAGGCTGGCGTGTCGACTCTCAAGTCGTTTGTGACTGAGCCGGGCAGGGCGGGAGTGATGACGGCTTGAGGCATCGCCTGGTGACGGGCGATAGGGTTGTTGTGGCCAGCACGATGCTGTGGCAATCAGGTTTGTCATGTTGAGCAGGCTGTTGTGGTGAGCAGGCTTGCCCTGCGTTGGGCTGCGCAGCAGCCCCCAAACCTGACTGGAGTTTTTCCAGACAAACCGCGGCGGCTTTATTGGGGCTGCTGCGCAGCCCAACGCAGGGCAAGCCTGCTCACCACAGGGGGAACCTGTCAGAGTGGGGGCACCTGTCACTGGGGGGGATCTGCCAGATGGAGCGCAAGTGCCACTGTGGGTGGATCTGCCAGATGGAGCACACCTGCCACTGCGGGGGAATCTGCCACGGTGAACACACCTGCCACTGCGGGGGAATCTGCCACGGTGAGTACACCTGCCACTGTGGGTGCATCTGCCAGAGAGAGCGCCCCTGCCAGGGTAGGCGAATCTCACCCAGCAAGCCGGGCGTAGCGCTTCAGTCGAGGGTGTAACGCACCGACAGTGCGCCCTTTTTCTCCGACAGGGCCAGGATGGTCACTTGGCCCAGTTCGCTCAGCGCCTGTACATGCGTGCCGCCGCAGGCGTAGGCACGCAGTTCGCCGAAGCCGACTTCGCGGGTGCCGTCTTGCAGGGTCATATGGCGCGGATAGTCGGCGGCAATCCACTGGTTGACTTGCTGTTGAATCGTCTCGGCCTCGAGGGCCTGGGCGGCGTCGCCACGGATAAACGTGATCTTGCCTTCGCCCGGCCAGTGATGCGCCTTGATCGGCATCCAGCCCAGGGTCTCGCCAACGTTGCCGATCAAGTGCCCGGCGGAATGCAGGCGTGTGTGCAGGGCGCGGCGTTGCTCGTCGACCCGTGCAGTGATCAAGCCACGCGCCACGGGGCGGTCGGTGTAGTGCACCACGCGATCGGCTTCCTGGGTGACGCGCAGGACATTGGCCTCGCCGAGCCAGCCGGTGTCGAAAGGTTGCCCGCCGCCTTGGGGGTGGAAGAGGGTTGACTGCAGGGTGACGGCAAAGAGCTCTTCGTGCGGCGTGCAGTCCAGCACTTCAAGCTCGGCAGTCAGGTGATCGTGGGTGAAAAACAGGCGCTCGGTCATTATCTACATCCGCATCAAGGTTCTGCGAGCAGTATAAATAGTGCGTGGATGGGTGATAATCCGCTAAACTCTCAATGGACCTGTGCGCTATGAGCATCAATCTTCCCTTGCCGCTGCTGGGTGAAATGGCGATTTTCGTCAAGGTAGTGGAAGCCGGCAGCTTTTCCGAGGCGGCCCGGCAGATGGGGGCTTCGCCGTCTTCGGTGAGTCGCAGTATCTCGCGCCTGGAAAAGGCCCTGGCCACCCGTTTGCTGCAACGCACTACGCGCAAACTGCGCCTGAGCGAGGGCGGGGAAGAGGTGTTCAAGCGTTGCCAGGAGATGGTCAACGCGGCGCGTTCGGTCATGGAGATCAGCGGCCAGTTCACCCATGAGGCCGAAGGTCAGGTGCGGGTCAGTGTGCCCAAGGCGGTGGGGCGGTTTGTGGTGCACCCGCATATGCCGGAGTTTCTGCGGCGCTATCCCAAGGTCGATGTGCAACTGATCCTCGAGGACCGGCACGTGGACCTGATCGATGACAACGTGGACCTGAGCATCCGCATCACCGACAGCCCGCCGCCGGGGCTGGTCGGGCGGCAGCTGTTGCCCATCGAGCATTTGTTGTGCGCGACCCCACAGTACCTGGCCGAGCACGGCACGCCGGGTCATCCCCAGGATTTACTCGCACACAGCTGCATCTACCTGGGTGAAACCCCGGCGGACTCACGCTGGAAATTTCGCCAGGCGGGCAAGACGGTGACGGTAGGTGTGCACGGGCGTTATGCGGCGAACCACACCGGGGTACGCCTGGATGCGGTGTTGCAGCATGTGGGGATTGGCAGCCTGCCGTATTTCACCGCGCGGCATGCGTTGGAGGAGGGGCGCTTGGTGCAGGTGTTGCCGGCGTGGGACTTTATTGCGTCCTACCATGGCGAGGCGTGGTTGCTGCATTCGCCGACGCGGTACCTGTCGCCGAAGTTGCGGGTGTTTATCGACTATCTGGTGGAATGCATGGCGAAGGAGCCGACATTGCGCCGCCAACACCTGGTAGGAGCCGGGTCGCCGGCGATGGGCCCTTGAAGCCACCGCTGGACTCAAGGCCGCCATCGCCGGCAAGCCGGCTCCTGCAAGGGAAATCGTGGGGGTTGATCAGTGCTTGCTCTGGTCCTGCGGCATGGCCAGCAGCTGCTTTTCCTGGTTCCAGTCGAACGGTTCGTCGTTCTGTTCGGCTTCGAAGCGACGCTCTTCCAGGGCCTGGTACAGGTCCAGTTCTTCGTCAGGCATGAAGTGCAGGCAGTCACCCCCGAAGAACCACAGCAGGTCACGCGGTACCAGGTGGGCAATCTGTGGGTAGCGCAGGATGACCTGGCTCATCAGGTCCTGGCCCAGGTACTGGCTTTCGATCGGGTCGATCGGCAGCAGGGCGCGCAATTCGTCGAAGCGCTCCAGGAACAGGGTGTGGCTTTCCTCGGGTACCTGTTCGGCTTCGCCGACGGCAACCAGGATGCTGCGCAAGTGGTCGAGCAAGACGAGATGATCGGCAACGACGTTGGACACGAGATAAGTCCTCTAAAGCAAAAACGGGCGCGAGAGTATATAGCCCTCGCGCCCGTATTTATATGACCGCTGGACTCAGCGGACTTTACCCTCGGTGTGTTCCAGCTCTTCCTTGCTGAAATCATCCACGTCGATCACCTTGCGTCGCGCCGCCTCGGCGTCACGCAGGGTCTGTGCTTCAGCCGGTTGCAGCACGCCGGCGTGCAATGCAGCGTCGATCGCATGTTCGCCGGCAGTCGGCTTGACCTGGCCGCTTTTGAGTGCGCTGTGGAGTTTTTTCTGCAGTGGGTGGCTGGCACCCAGCAGGTCGTAGGCATGTTGCAGGGCGCCCACCGGATCTTCCGCCGATTGTGGGCGGTAGCAGCCGGCCAGCAGTTCTTCCAGGGTCGGGTCGCCTTTGGCACGGCCAATCACCGCGGCCACTTCGGCATCCAGCGCGTCGGACGGCCCGGTATGGCGACGCCCGAACGGGAACACAATGACCCGCAGCAGGCAGCCCAATACCTTGTTCGGGAAGTTGCTGAGCAGTTCATCCAGTGCGCGCTCCGACTCGCCGAGGCTTTCTTCCATGGCCCAGGCGAACAGCGGTTCCAGGTGATCCGGCGAATCCAGGTCGTGATAACGCTTGAGTGCCGCCGAGGCCAGGTACATGTGGCTCAGCACATCGCCCAGGCGCGCGGACAGGCGTTCGCGGCGCTTCAACTCGCCGCCGAGCAGCATCATGCTCAGGTCGGCGAGCAGGGCGAAGGCGGCAGCCTGGCGATTCAGGGCGCGGAAGTAACCTTGGCTGAGGCGGTTGCCCGGGGCTTTTTCGAAGTGGCCTACGCCCAGGTTCAGTACCAGGGTGCTGGCGGCGTTGCTCACGGCGAAACCGATATGCTGCATCAGCAGGCCGTCGAACTCCTTGAGTGCCTGGTCATGGTCTTCGCGACCGGCCAGGGCCATTTCCTTGAGCACGAACGGATGGCAGCGGATGGCGCCCTGGCCGAAGATCATCAGGTTGCGCGAGAGGATGTTCGCGCCTTCTACCGTGATGAAGATCGGCGCACCCTGCCAGCTGCGGCCCAGGTAGTTGTTGGGGCCCATGATGATGCCCTTGCCACCGTGCACATCCATGGCGTGGCTGATGCATTCACGACCGCGCTCGGTCAGGTGGTACTTGAGGATCGCCGACAGCACTGAGGGTTTTTCGCCCAGGTCGACGGCGTTGGCGGTGAGCATGCGCGCGCTGTCCATCAGCCAGGCGTTGCCGCCGATGCGCGCCAGGGCTTCCTGGATACCTTCGAAGGCCGACAGCGGCACGTTGAACTGCTCACGCACCTGGGCGTACTGGCCGGTGACCAGGCTGGTGAACTTGGCGGCGCCGGTGCCGACAGCGGGCAGGGAGATCGAACGGCCGACCGACAGGCAGTTCATCAACATCATCCAGCCCTTGCCGAGCATTTCCTGGCCACCAATGAGGAATTCCAGGGGGATGAACACGTCCTTGCCGGAGTTGGGGCCGTTCATGAAGGCAGCGCCCAGGGGCAGGTGGCGACGGCCGATTTCCACGCCGGGGGTGTCGGTGGGGATCAGCGCCAGGCTGATGCCCAGGTCTTCTTCCTCGCCCAGCAGGTGGTCCGGGTCATGCGCCTTGAAGGCCAGGCCGAGCAAGGTCGCGACCGGCCCCAGGGTGATGTAGCGTTTTTCCCAGTTGAGGCGCAGGCCGAGGGTTTCCTTGCCTTCCCATTCGCCTTTGCAGATCACGCCGGTGTCGGGCATGGCGCCGGCGTCGGAGCCGGCCAGCGGGCCGGTCAGGGCGAAGCAGGGGATGTCATCGCCGCGCGCCAGGCGCGGCAGGTAGTGGTTGCGTTGCTCATCGGTGCCGTAGTGCAGCAGCAATTCGGCCGGGCCGAGTGAGTTGGGCACCATCACGGTGGACGCCAGGTCACCGCTGCGGGTGGCGAGTTTCATCGCGACCTGGGAGTGCGCATACGCGGAGAAGCCCTTGCCGCCGTATTCCTTGGGAATGATCAGGGCGAAGAAACCGTGGGTCTTGATGTGCTCCCAGGCAGCGGGCGGCAGGTCCATGGCCTGGCCGATTTCCCAGTCGCTGACCATGGCGCAGAGTTCTTCGGTCGGGCCGTCGATGAACGCTTGCTCTTCTTCGGTCAGTTGCGCCTTGGGATAGGCCAGCAACTTGTCCCAGTCCGGGCGACCGCTGAACAGTTCGCCGTCCCACCACACGGTGCCGGCGTCGATGGCATCGCGCTCGGTCTCGGACATCGGCGGCAGGACTTTCTGGAACCAGCTGAACAGCGGCTTGGTGAAGTATTGGCGGCGCAGGTCCGGTAGCAACAGCGGCGCCGCGACGGCGGCCAGCAGCACCCAGAAGATCAGCAGCAACCAGCCGGGAGCGTGACTCCAGGCGCCCATCGCCAACAGGTAGACGGCGACCACACCCAGGGCGGGCAGGGGCGCGGTGCGCCGGTGTGCCAGGTAGGCAATGCCGACCACCAGAACCAGTATCCACAACAACAGCATATTCAATCCTCCGTGAAACCAGGGGCGAAACCACCAACGAGCTTAGTCGGCATCCGAGCAAGCGGGGTGATCAGGGTGTAACGAGTTGTGCTGGAAGCACCCATCTTCAGGCGCCGACATTTGGCCGAATCGTCGTTATCTCTGTGGCGGACCTGTCGTTAAACTCAAGGCTTCCTTCGGAGATCAAGCTCATGGATACGTACCTGAGTCCCAGCCGCTTCATCGATAGTGACCACCCTGCGGTGGTGGAGTTCGCCGAAAAACATCGCGGTCCCAGCGCGGATTTAAGTGACCAGGCGGTCAGTCTTTATTACGCCGTACGTGAGGCGATTCGCTACAACCCCTACACCTTCAGTCGCGACCCAGGCACCCTGAGCGCCAGCTATGCCCTGGCTGCCGGCGAAAGCTACTGCGTGCCCAAGGCCACCTTGCTCGCTGCCTGTGCCCGCCACTGCGGGATCCCGGCACGCATCGGCCTGGCCGACGTGCGCAATCACCTGTCGACGCCACGCCTTATCGCGTTGCTCAAAAGCGACGTGTTCGCCATGCACGGCTATACCGAACTGTACCTGCGCGGTCGCTGGGTCAAGGCGACGCCGGCGTTCAACAGCCAGTTGTGCGAGTTGTTCGATGTGCCGCCGCTGGAGTTCGATGGCCTCCACGACAGTGTTTTCCATGCGTTCAATCGCCAGGGCCAGCGCTCGATGGAGTACGTGGTGGACCACGGGCAATTTCCCGACGTGCCCGAGGCATTTTTCTTCGCCCATATCCAGCAGTGTTACCCGCACTTGTTCGCCGAGGACATGCCGACGTTGCTGGGCGATATGCAGAGTGATTTGAGCCGCGCGTGAACCGGCGTATGCTGCTGCGTTCATCTAGCCATGTTCATCAACAATAAGGCGCGGTCATGCTGAAAATCTGGGGTCGTAAAAATTCATCAAACGTCAGGAAGGCACTCTGGTGCGCCGAAGAACTCGGCCTGGACTATGAGGCAATTGATGCGGGCGGGGCTTTTGGTGTGGTCGACACGCCGCAATATCGGGCGTTGAACCCCAACGGCCGGGTGCCGATGATCGAAGACGGTGACTTCGTGTTGTGGGAATCCAACACCATCGTGCGTTATCTGTGTGCCAAGCAGGCATCCAGCTGGTATCCCACCGACCTGAAGGCGCGGGCCAATGCCGAAAAGTGGATGGACTGGACCACGTCGACCTTCGCCGACCCGTTCAGGACCGTGTTCTGGGGCGTGCTGCGCACCCCCGCGGACAAGCAGAACTGGGACACCATCCACGCCGGGCGCAAGGCCTGTATCGATGTGCTCAAGACCGTCGACCAGGCGCTCGCAGTGCAGCCGTATCTGTCGGGCAATGACATCGGCATGGGCGATATTCCCCTGGGCAGCTTCATCTACGCCTGGTTTGAAATGCCCATCGAACGGCCTTCGATGCCCCACCTGGAGGCCTGGTACCAGCGCCTGCAACAGCGTCCGGCCTACCGCAAGGCGGTCATGACTGCGTTGACTTAATACCCACTATTAATACGGGTGACTGTACTTGTGCGGCGCGGGCAAGCACCATGCTTGTCATGCGCCGCCGTTGAACTACGTGGGCTGCGCCCTCATCTATTGTTTCTATTCCCTTCTTTGGTGCGTAATCCGATATGAGTTCCGCTCTGTCCATCCGGCAGCTAACCAAAACCTACGGCAACGGTTTCCAGGCCCTGAGTGGTATCGATCTGGACGTTGCCGAGGGTGATTTCTTCGCCTTGCTCGGCCCCAACGGTGCCGGCAAATCCACCACCATCGGTATCCTCTCGACCCTGGTCAACAAGACCAGCGGCACGGTGAATATCTTCGGGCATGACCTGGACAAATCCCCGGCGGCGCTCAAGCGTTCGATCGGCGTGGTGCCCCAGGAATTCAACTTCAACCAGTTTGAAAAGACTTTCGACATTGTCGTGACCCAGGCGGGTTACTACGGCATTCCGGCGAAAGTCGCCAAGGAACGCGCCGAGCAGTACCTGACCCAGTTGGGCCTGTGGGACAAGCGCGACGTGCCTTCGCGCTCGCTGTCCGGCGGCATGAAGCGGCGCCTGATGATCGCCCGTGCGCTGGTCCATGAACCGCGCCTGCTGATCCTCGACGAGCCCACCGCTGGCGTGGACATCGAGCTGCGCCGTTCGATGTGGACCTTCCTCACCGAGCTGAACCAGAAGGGCATCACCATCATCCTCACCACCCACTACCTGGAAGAGGCTGAGCAGCTGTGCCGCAACATCGGCATCATCGACCACGGCACCATCGTCGAGAACACCAGCATGCGTAACCTGCTGGGCCAGTTGCATGTGGAGACTTTCCTGCTCGACCTGAAGAACAACCTGTCGGTCTCGCCGCAACTGCTCGGCTACCCGAGCCGCCTGGTGGACAGCCATACCCTGGAAGTCCAGGTGGACAAGGCCATGGGCATCACCGCGCTGTTCACCCAATTGGCGGCCCAGAACATTGAAGTGCTGAGCCTGCGCAATAAAACCAATCGCCTCGAGGAGTTGTTCGTGTCCCTGGTGGAGAAAAATCTGGCGAAGGTGGCGGTATGAGTTCCGAACTGCAACCCAATATTGTCGCGCTGCAAACCATCGTCTACCGCGAAGTGAAGCGCTTTACCCGGATCTGGCCGCAGACCCTGCTGCCGCCGGCGATCACCATGGTCCTGTACTTCGTGATCTTCGGTAACCTGATCGGCCGGCAGATTGGCGACATGGGTGGCTTCACCTACATGGAGTACATCGTGCCGGGCCTGATCATGATGTCGGTGATCACCAACTCCTACGGCAACGTGGTCTCCAGCTTCTTCGGCAGCAAGTTCCAGCGCTCCATCGAGGAACTGATGGTCTCGCCGGTCTCGCCGCACACTATCCTGATCGGCTACACCCTGGGCGGCGTGCTGCGTGGCCTGATGGTCGGGGTGATTGTGACGCTGCTGTCGCTGTTCTTCACCCACCTGCAGGTGCATCACCTCGGGGTCACCTTGCTGGTGGTGGTGCTGACTGCAACGATCTTTTCGCTGCTTGGCTTCATCAACGCGGTGTTTGCGCGCAACTTCGATGACATCTCGATCATCCCGACTTTCGTGCTGACACCGCTGACGTACCTGGGCGGGGTGTTCTACTCCATCACCTTGCTGCCGCCGTTCTGGCAGACCGTGTCGCTGGCCAACCCGGTGCTGCATATGGTCAACGCCTTCCGCTACGGCATCCTGGGCGTGTCGGACATCAAGATCAGCGTGGCGATCACCTTCATGCTCGTGGCGACCGTGGTGCTGTACATCGGTTGTGCGCGGTTGCTGGTGAGCGGGCGTGGGATGCGTACGTAACCTCGACGCGGTCAAAAATGTGGGAGCGGGCTTGCTCGCGAATGCAGTCTGTCAGTCGATACACCTTGACTGATCCACCGCATTCGCAAGCAAGCCCGCTCCCATATTGGTTTTTGCAGTGTGCCTTCAGGGTTTGAGTGCCAACTCGATCAGGCCGTGCAGTTCTTGCACCGACAGCGGCGCGGATGAGAAGAGAATCCGAAACACCGTCGGCGCCGCCAGCAGATTGATCAAGTGGTCCACGCTCGGTGGCGATTGATCCGGATAGCGGTCGACAATCGCCTGCAACTGCCCACTCAAGATACTCACGCAGTAACCCGGCGTGATCATGCATTGCAGGTCGCGCATCATGTTGCGACCGGGCTCTGAACTCATTTCATCCAGGTATTGCTCGGCCCAGGCTTGCAGGTCGCCGCGCAGGCTGCCGGTGTCGGCGGGCGCGCTGTCGGGGCGCATGCGGGCCAGGGCCACGTCCGCGAGCAGCACCGACAAATCGCCCCAGCGACGGTAGATGGTCGAGGGCGTGACGCCCGCGCGCGCAGCAATCATCGGTACGGTGACGCTGGAGCGCTCATGGGCTTCCAGCAATTCACGCACTGCCGAATGGACCGATTCTTGTACCCGGGCACTGCGGCCCCCCGGGCGAAGGCCTTCTTTTATCGCCATGCTTGTGACCTTAACACAAAGAATTTGCTTTAAGCGCTGGCGAGTAGCACACTCCGCAAAAGCAAAATATTAGCTTTAGCGGAGCGTGCCCATGTCCAGCCCTATTTCCCATCGTTCCAGCCTGGTGTTCCTCGCGATCACCTTGCTGACGTTTCTCGCGGCCTCCAGTGCGCCGACGCCGTTGTACCACCTGTATCAGGAGGGCCTGCATTTTTCGGCGGGCATGCTCACGCTGATCTTCGGGGTCTATGCCTTGAGCCTTCTGGCGGCGCTGTTGACCGTCGGCTCGCTGTCAGATTACCTGGGGCGCAAGCCGGTGATTTTTGCCGCGCTGATCCTGGATATGCTGGCGATGGTGCTGTTTATCAATGAAGACAGCGTCGCCTGGCTGATCGCCGCGCGCACCTTGCAGGGTTTCGCCACGGGCATGGCCACCGCAGTGTTGGGCGCCGCCTTGTTGGACACCGATCGCCAGCAAGGCCCGCTGGTCAACAGTGTGGCGCCTTTGCTGGGCATGGCCTGCGGCGCGATGGGCAGCAGTCTGCTGGTGGAGTTCGCGCCATTGCCGACCCAGCTGATTTACTGGACGTTGCTGGCATTGATGCTGTTGCAGGCCGTGTATGTGTGGCGCTTGCCCGAAAGCGTCAGCCGCATCCCCGGCGCGCTGGCGTCGCTGCGCCCCACCTTGCATGTACCGCCCCAGGCGCGTCGCGCTTTGTGGCTATCGTTGCCGGTGGATGTGGCAGTGTGGGCGATGGGCGGTTTCTATCTTTCCCTGGCGCCTTCGCTGGTGCGCGCCGCCACCGGCTCGACTTCCAACCTGATCGGTGGCGGCCTGGTCGCCGTGCTGACCCTGAGCGGCGCGCTGATGATCTTCACCCTGCGCAATCGCCCGGCCGACAAGGTGCTGCGCCTCGGGGCCGGCTTGCTCGCCATAGGTGTAACGCTGATCCTCACCGCCGTGCACAGCGCCAGCCTGCCGCTGTTCTTCATCGCCACGCTGATCGCCGGCAGCGGCTTTGGCGCGGGCTTTCTCGGCGCCTTGCGCAGCGTGGTGCCGCTGGCCTTGCCCCATGAGCGTGCGGGCCTGATGTCGGCGTTCTATGTGCTGAGTTACCTGGCGTTCTGCTTGCCCTCGCTGCTGGCGGGCAACTTGATCCGCAGTTTCGGCCTGATCGCCACCACCGATGGCTACGGCGCGATCCTCATTCTGTTGGCGCTGGGCGCGTTGTCAGGGCTGCTGCTGCAGGACTCGGCGCGAAACAGGGCCACGGCGGGCGAGTGAGTCCTGCTTTTATATTGGTGAAATAGATAACAGTTAGAGATATTACCCGTTATATAGATATTCGATCAGGTTCTATCATGGTCTCAACCTCATGCGAGGAAGAGGATTGCCATCATGACCTGCTCGACAACCATCAGTTACAAACCCTTCAGTCACCTGACCCGTCCCCGGGAAGTGATTCGCCAGTTCACCCCCAACTGGTTTGCCGCGACCATGGGCACCGGCGTGCTCGCGCTGGCCCTGGCACAGCTGCCGGTCAACCTGCCTGGCCTGCACGCCATAGCCGAAGGGCTGTGGCTGCTGACCATCGGCCTGTTTGTGCTGTTCAGCCTGTTGTACGCGGCGCGCTGGGTAATGTTTTTCCATGAGGCGCGGCGTATTTTCGGGCACTCCACCGTCTCGATGTTCTTCGGCACCATTCCCATGGGCCTGGCCACGATTCTCAACGGGCTGCTGCTGTTCGGCCTGCCACGCTGGGGCAACGGGGTGATCGCGCTGGCTGAAGCGGTGTGGTGGCTGGATGTGGCGATGGCCCTGGCCTGCGGTGTGCTGATCCCGTTCATGATGTTCACCCGCCAGGAACACAGCATCGATCAGATGACAGCCGTGTGGTTGTTGCCGGTGGTAGCCGCCGAAGTCGCCGCCGCCAGCGGTGGCCTGCTCGCGCCGCACCTGGCCGACGCCCATTCGCAACTGGTGATGCTGGTGACCAGCTATGTGTTGTGGGCGTTCTCCCTGCCGGTCGCATTCAGCATCCTGACCATCCTGATGTTGCGCATGGCCTTGCACAAATTGCCCCACGCCAATATGGCCGCCTCGAGCTGGCTGGCCCTGGGCCCTATCGGTACCGGCGCCCTTGGCATGTTGCTGCTGGGGGGCGATGCGCCGGCGATCTTCGCGGCCAACGGCTTGCCGGGTGTGGGCGAGATGGCCAACGGCCTGGGCCTGGTGGCCGGCATTACCCTGTGGGGCTTCGGCCTGTGGTGGATGCTGATTGCGGTACTGATCACCCTGCGTTACCTGCGCGCCGGCATTCCGTTCAACCTGGGTTGGTGGGGGTTTACCTTTCCGCTGGGGGTATATGCCTTAGCCACGCTGAAGTTGGCGAGCCTGTTGAACCTGGGGTTCTTCAGTGTGTTTGGTTGCGTGCTGGTGGTGGCATTGGCGCTGATGTGGCTGATCGTTGCTACGCGCACCGTGCAGGGCGCCTATAAAGGCGAGCTTTTTGTATCGCCGTGCATTGCAGGACTAGCGAATAAGTAAGCGGAGTTAGGTAAAGTCGTGGCCTGAATCTATAACAGGCCACGCAGGAACACGGACGATGAGCCACCCCTCGCAATTCACCTTGCTGCGCACACGGCGCTTCCTGCCGTTCTTCATCACCCAGTTGCTGGGCGCGTTCAACGACAACATCTTCAAGCAATCGCTGATCCTGGCCATTCTGTACAAGCTCACCATCGACGGCGATCGGGCCATCTGGGTCAACCTGTGTGCGCTGTTGTTCATCCTGCCGTTCTTTCTGTTCTCGGCGCTGGCCGGGCAGTTTGGCGAAAAATTCAACAAGGATGCGTTGATCCGCGCGATCAAGATCGGCGAGATCGTGATCATGGCCGTCGGCGCCACAGGCTTCCTGTTCAATCACCTGGAACTGATGCTGCTGGCGCTGTTTGCCATGGGCACGCACTCGGCGCTGTTCGGGCCGGTGAAGTACTCGATCATGCCCCAGGCGCTGCATGACGATGAGCTGGTGGGCGGCAACGGCCTGGTGGAAATGGGCACGTTCCTGGCGATCCTGGCCGGTACCATTGGTGCCGGGATCATGATGTCGTCCACCCATTACGCGCCGGTGGTGTCGGTGGCGATTGTCGGTGTGGCGGTACTCGGTTACCTCGCCAGCCGCAGCATCCCGCGCGCGGCGGCTTCGACCCCGCAGTTGCGGTTGAACTGGAATATCTTCAGCGAATCCTGGGCAACTTTGCGCCTCGGCCTGGGCCAGACCCCGGCGGTGTCGCGCTCGATTGTGGGCAACTCGTGGTTCTGGTTCGTCGGTGCGATTTACCTGACGCAGATTCCGGCCTATGCCAAGGAGTGGTTGTACGGCGACGAAACCGTGGTCACGCTGATCCTGACCGTGTTCTCGGTGGGCATCGCCCTCGGTTCGATGCTCTGTGAAAAACTCTCGGGCCGTAAGGTGGAAATTGGCCTGGTACCGTTCGGCTCGTTTGGCCTGACGGTGTTCGGCCTGTTGCTGTGGTGGCACTCCGGCGGCTTCCCACAGAATGTGCAGACCAATGACTGGCTGGCGGTGTTGAGCTATGGGCAGGCCTGGTGGGTGTTGTTCGATATCCTCGGCCTGGGTGTGTTCGGCGGCTTTTACATCGTGCCGCTGTACGCGCTGATCCAGTCGCGTACCGCCGAGAATGAGCGGGCGCGGGTGATCGCCGCCAACAACATTCTCAACGCGCTGTTCATGGTGGTCTCGGCGATCGTGTCGATCCTGCTGTTGAGCGTGGCTAAGCTGTCGATCCCCGAACTGTTCCTGGTGGTGTCGCTGCTCAACATCGCGGTCAACACCTACATCTTCAGGATCGTTCCCGAGTTCACCATGCGGTTCATGATCTGGCTGCTCAGCCATTCCATGTACCGCGTGGAGCATCGCAACCTTGATCTGATTCCGGACGAGGGCGCGGCGTTGCTGGTGTGCAACCACGTCTCGTTTGTCGATGCACTGTTGATCGGCGGCGCGGTACGTCGGCCGATTCGCTTTGTCATGTACTACAAGATCTACCGCTTGCCGGTGCTGAACTTTATCTTTCGCACGGCCGGGGCGATTCCGATTGCCGGGCGCAACGAAGATATCCAGATCTACGAAAAGGCCTTCACGCGGATTGCGCAGTACCTGCAGGACGGGGAGTTGGTGTGCATTTTCCCGGAAGGCAAATTGACCAGCAACGGTGAGATGAATGAGTTCCGTGGTGGCGTGACGCGCATTCTGGAAGAGACGCCAGTGCCGGTGATTCCGATGGCGCTGCAGGGGTTGTGGGGGAGTTTCTTCAGCCGCGATCCGAACAAGGGCTGGTTCCATCGCATCTGGTCGCGGGTGGTGTTGGTGGCAGGTGAGCCGGTATCGGTCGAGTCGGCGACGCCGGCGCAGTTGCAGGAGAAGGTCACGCAACTGCGCGGCACGGCCCTGTAGGAGCACGGCTTGCCGGCGATGGCGCCCGTTCAGGCGCTATCGCCGCAAGCGGTCATGTGCTGATCTTGAGACCAATCAGTCCACAGATGATCAACGCCACGCTGGCCAGTCGGAACAGCGCCATGGACTCCCCGAACAAGATAATCCCGGCGATCACCGTGCCCACCGCACCCACGCCGGTCCAGATGGCGTAGGCGGTGCCCAATGGCAGTTCCTTCATGGCCAGGCCCAGCAGGCCGAGGCTGATGGCCATGGCGGCAATGGTCAGGGCGGTCGGCAGTGGCTTGCTGAAACCGTCGGTGTACTTCAAGCCGACGGCCCAGCCGACTTCAAACAAACCGGCAAAAAACAGAATGATCCAGGACATGATGACCTCGCTTTTATAGGCGGGGTCGTCCCCGGAGTATGCGCCTCGATAGCGTCGCGGGGTCGTCCCCGCGAAGCTCGCTAGAGTGCCGAAAATTGATCAGGCGATCAAGTTTGCGGCGTGTTCTCCAGCGCGCGGCGGTCTTCCTTCTCGCTCATGCGGCGGAAATACGTCGAGAGCAACGCCCCGGAAATATTGTGCCAGACGCTGAACAGCGCGCTCGGTACCGCCGCCAACGGCGAAAAGTGTGCGCTGGCCAATGCGGCACCCAGCCCGGAATTCTGCATGCCGACTTCCAGCGCCAACGACTTGCGTTGCGCCAATGGCAGTTTGAACAGGCGACCGGTGAAGTAGCCCAGCAGGTAACCGAAGCTGTTGTGCAGCATCACCACTGCCATGATCAGCAGGCCCGACTCGGCGATCTTCGCCTGGCTGGCCGCCACCACTGCCGCGACGATGATCACGATGCTCACCACCGACACCAGCGGCAGCACCTCCACGGCGTGGCGCACACGCTCGCCGAGCAGGCGTTGCGCGACCACACCGAGCACGATCGGCAGCAGCACTACTTGCAGGATCGACCAGAACAACTCCATGAACGACACCGGCAGCCAGGCCGACGCCAACAGCCAGATCAGCGCCGGGGTGAGCAGTGGGGCGAGGAGGGTGGTGACGGCGGCGATGGCCACCGACAGCGCCAGGTCGCCACGAGCCAGCCAGGTCATCACGTTGGACGAAGTGCCGCTCGGGCAGCAGCCGACCAGGATCACGCCGACGGCAATTTC
Source organism: Pseudomonas sp. 13B_2.1_Bac1 (assembly GCF_025466155.1). Classification (NCBI taxonomy): domain Bacteria; kingdom Pseudomonadati; phylum Pseudomonadota; class Gammaproteobacteria; order Pseudomonadales; family Pseudomonadaceae; genus Pseudomonas; species Pseudomonas sp. 13B_2.1_Bac1. The sequence continues at coordinate 54,189 of NZ_JANLOH010000080.1, forward strand.
CGGTGGCAGGTGGAAAGCCTGGCACAGCAGCCAGGCCACGCCCGGCATGATTACAAAGTGCGCGACCACGCCCAGTGCCACGCGCCATGGGTGGCGTGCGACCTCGGCGAAGTCTTCGAGTTTGAGGGTCAGCCCCATGCCGAACATCACCAGGCCCAGCAGCGGGACGATGGCGCTTTTCAGGCCAATGAACCAGCTGGGTTCGAGGAAGGCCACGACGGCGAAAATCAACACCCAGTAGGCGAAGGTGTTGCCGACGAAGCGGCTCAAGGCAGCGAGTGCACGCATGGGGATGTCCTTGTTATTAGAGGTCGGAAGTACAAATGCGATCAGATGCGGGAGCGGGGGGGGGGGGGGGGGGGGG
>NZ_JANLOH010000102.1:0-53332 GCF_025466155.1 Pseudomonas sp. 13B_2.1_Bac1
CGTGCAAGAACGCTTCGGCCACGACCCGGCCGGCAACCTGCTGATGCAAGACCGTCCCGGTCCGGACATCGTCGCCGGCAACCGGCTGATGATCCAGGGCGATCGCCATTACGACTATGACGCCTTCGGCAACTTGATCCGCGAACGACGTGGCCGTGCGCACGCGCTGATCACCGAATACCGCTACGACTGCCAGCATCGGTTGATCGGTATCACTCAGCCCAACGGCCAAACCGCGAGCTACCGCTATGACCCGTTTGGACGGCGGATCAGCAAAACCGTCGATGACACAACCACGGAGTTTTTCTGGCAAGGCGACAAGCTGATTGCTGAACACCACGCGAACCGTCACCGCAGCTACCTCTACGAACCTGACAGCTTCCGCCCGCTGGCCCTGCTGGAAGGCTTCGGCCCGAAGGACACCAAGCCCTACCACTACCAACTCGACCACCTGGGCACCCCGCAGGAACTCACCGCCCCGGATGGCGAAATCGTCTGGTCCGCGCGTTACCGTGCCTACGGAGAAATCAGCCGCCTAGACATCGGAAAAGTCGACAACCCGCTGCGTTTCCAAGGCCAGTACTTTGACCAGGAAAGCGGGCTGCACTACAACCGCCATCGCTACTACAATCCGGATATTGGTCGCTACCTGACGCCGGACCCGGTGAAGCTGGCGGGTGGGATCAACGGATATCAATACGCACCTAACCCTACGGGGTGGGTGGATCCGACAGGGTTAAGCGCCAACTGTCCGCCGAAAGGGATACAACAGCCAGCCTGTAGAACACCGAATGAACCGGAAACACCGGATGTTTCTCGCAAAGGTGCCTTCAGACAAGCGAAGAGAGACGCCGGGATACCGATGGTTCAAAACCCAGATATTGTGGTAGACCCAGACACAGGAGGGAATAAACAATACATGACTGAAAAAATGACAGACAAGAACAGGAATACAATTCTGGATGACAAAGGAAAACCCATAGTCACAAAAGTTTATCAATTTACCAGATCAGACGGATCGAAAATTCTTATTCAAGATCACTCAGCAGGCCACAAATTCGGCGGAGCAGATAGTATTGGAGACCACTCATCACATTTTAATTTGCGCCCAATCGATAAACCTCGAAAAGGTTATTTAGAAGGCGCAAAAAAACATTATCCATTTAGGAAGTAAACATGAAGCACTGGAACGAATTAGACGGAAGTATATTTTTCAGCAAGATCTTCAGCCACCCTATTAAAATTGGAAAAATAGCTCTTTTCTCATTAAGGATAGAAAATGATCAACCTAGTATTGGAATGGGTTTCGACATACCCGAGTTCCCAGACAACCTACCAGAAAAATGGAAAAACAAAGGGTATAACATGTGCCGACTTGGGATCACCTGCAACGACATTAAAAATCTGAAAGTCTTCAACATCCCCGCACATGAGGTATTCACCGTAAAAATCAATAAAGAAGCGGACTACTTTACTTTTGAAGCTACTAGCGACAGGGCTTCTATAGAGTTTAACGCAAAATTTATTTCACTTAGCGGACCCAGTGTTTACATCAACGGCCCGGACGACTACTACTTTTAGATAATTCAAATGTCGTATCGCATTAGTGAAGAAAATCTGGTTTTATTGGTGTTCGACTCGGCGTACAGGGAATGAACTCACGATGCACAAGGTATTGCAGCAGTCCTACGGCCGCATACCTATTCTGAATAACCGATAAACAACCTTACATATCTGATGCACAGGGACGACCCTGACTACGTTATTTTGACATGAGGGTAACCTGTCAAAAATGGCCCTCTATGACCCCCATAGCCAGCCCCAATTCGCCCCCTCACGCAACCCCACCTAGACTCTCTGCATGTTGTTTCAACGGACAGAGGATTCACCACCATGGGCAAACGTCATCCCAATCTCCCCGCCTGGCAATGGCGTAACTACCCGCAGAACCATCAACACCCGACCAACCTGGCGTTGCACCTGATTGCGGTGCCGCTGTTCATCATCGGGTTTCTGTTGATTGTGTCCGGAGTGTTCAGCCTGAGCCTGGCCAGCTTCGCCATTGGCGTTGTCGGCATTCTCGCGGGCTTAGCGCTGCAGCGTCATGGGCATAGCCTGGAAGCCCAGGCCAGTGAGCCATTCAGTGATCGTAAAGACGCCGTGCAACGCCTGGTGGTCGAGCAGTTCGTGACCTTCCCGCGCTTTGTGCTGAGCGGCGGCTGGTGGCGTGCCTGGCGCCAGCGCCACCGGCATTGAGGTCAGGCGAAGACCACCACGGTCTGGCGGCTCAGGGCGATCAGCTCGCCGGTCGGGCTCCACAGTGCAGCAGCGGCATGGCCATAGCCGTCACGGGCGTGTTCGATGTTGACGTGATATTGGCACCAGTCCAGGGTCGTCAGGTCCTGCAGCGGCTGGATAAATTCGATGGTCCACGTCAGGGTGCTGCCTGGCGCTGGCTTCTTGAGGTGCGGCAGCAAGGCCGGCGGCCAGGCATCGACCAGGGCGAGAATATGCGCCTCGGTCAGCGGTTCTTCTTTGACATCCCCACGCAATCGCACCCAACCGCCCATGTCGCGGGACTTGTTACCGGTGAACGGCAAGCCACCAACACTCCAGCGCATCGCCAGGTGGCGCATGAATTCAGGGGTGACCCCCTTGATATAGGGCAACTCCTGGCACTCATCCCAGTGTTTGAACACCGGCGGTGGCTCGCTCGCCACATCGATTTCCGACGCGCGAGACCCGCCGAAACTGGCCTGGACCAGTGTCGCCACTTCACCGTTCTGCACCACACGGCCAAGCAATTGGCTGACCGCTTTGCCTTCGCGCAAGACTTCGACTTCATAACTGGCCGCTACGTCAGGCGCTACCGGGCCGACGAAAGTGATTGCCAGCGAGCGTAATGGGCGATCCGCCGGCACCTTGGCGCGTAACGCTTCGTACTGCAAGGCGGCGACCAGGCCGCCAAACGTGGCGCGGCCCTGGGCCCACTCGGCGGGAATGGTGACGTCCAGCGGGTGGCTACGGGCGGCGTCGAGCAAATCACTAAAGCGCATGGCGACCTCACATCAAAAGAAACAGATGAAGGATCTTAACCATCGAGCCAGCAAGGTACAGCGCTTATTCCGGCCAAAACCCGGACCGTTTTAGAAACAATCGGCGCTGAGCTTGTCCAGCACGCGATCCGCCTGCCCTTGCGCCTTGGCCATGGTGCGATGCCACACGGCAACACACGGCTGCAAATCCGCCTGGTGTTCAGCCTGGGCCAGCCACTGCCAGCAGTCATGCCAGTCGCCCAGGGCGCCTTGGGCCTTTTTCAGGCGCGACATAGCGTTGGCGGGCAGCTTGTCCAACTCGGGATAGGCCTCGGCGGCGTAACGCACGCGCTTGATCAACAAGCGCAGGCGGTGGCGGTCGTGCTCAGGATCCTTCAATGCCTGATCAAGTTGGTGCCATTGCTTGGCCAGTCGTTTCTGGATTCGCCGACGCAGGCCCTTGAGCAATTTCTGATGTTCGCTGGCGCGGATAAACCGTGGGAACGCATCGAGGATCAGCAGCAAATGCGCAAGTTCTGCGCCTTGCGCCACATGGCGATACGCATCGGGTTGCAGGCGCATGCGCCGATCAGCTGCCTCGTGGTGGCCATGTGCGTGCAAATACGCCGCCAGCACCTCACGGTCACGCAGCGGCGTAGTCAATTGGCCGACCGCGCGGGCGGCCGCCTCAACCTGCTCCACCCCGGGCAGCCCGCGCAAGGGGCGCAACAGGCTGCGCAGGCGGCGCACAGTAGTGCGCAGGTCGTGCAGGGCTTCATCGTCGGTAACGGCAGCGAGGCGAGCCTGGCAGCTCAGTAACCCTACTTCCAGGCCAATGACCTGAGCGACTAACTGATCGACCAAAGCTGACATCCCTTCCCCCTTGACGATGAAAATCCCGGCTGGCTCACGCCAGCGTAGACGGCTTAGCGGCCGGCGCGCGATTCACGAATATAGAACCGCGCTTTCTCGGCCTTGTTGGAGCAGCCTTCAAACGCTTCGAATTGCTGTTGGGTCTTGGCGCCGGTCAACAAAGACAGGGCCTTGGAGTAGCTCACGGTGCCGGCAAAACCTTCGGCCTTGGCCAAGTCCAGTTCGTGCCACGCTGCATCCAGTTGCGTGCCGCAGCTGTCGCGGTACGCGGTTTTCCCGGCACAACCGGCCAGGGCCAACACGATCACAGGCACACACATCCAGGCTTTCATTGATGACACCTCAAATAAAGAAAAACAGTCGTACGCTGTAGACGTTTCCTGCAAGGAAAAGTGCCTTATCAGTCAACCTGAAATCGAACTCGCCTATTGCCAGAGCATACCCGAGCTGCATGGCTTTCCTGGAAAAATACTGCATGCCCGCACGAAGATTGAAGCCACCCCCTCAAAAGGTGCATTGTGGGTGCTTGCCTAGGGGAGGACATCGACCATGAAAAAGCGTGTTGCCTTGGTGCTGGGCTCCGGTGGGGCGCGGGGCTACGCCCATATCGGGGTGATCGAGGAAATCGAACGGCGCGGCTACGACATTGCCTGTATCGCCGGCTGCTCCATGGGCGCCGTGGTCGGCGGGATCTACGCCGCCGGCAAGCTGGACGAATATCGCAACTGGATTGAGAGCCTCGACTACCTCGATGTATTGCGCCTGGTGGACGTGAGCTTTCGCCTCGGCGCGATTCGCGGCGAGAAAGTCTTCGGGCAGATTCGCAAGATCGTCGGCGAGATCAATATCGAAGCGCTGCGCATCCCTTACACCGCTGTCGCCACTGACCTGACCAACCAGCAGGAGATCTGGTTCCAGGAGGGCTGCCTGCACCAGGCCATGCGTGCCTCGGCGGCGATCCCCAGCCTGTTCACCCCGGTGATGCAAGGCAACCGCATGCTGGTGGACGGCGGCCTGCTTAACCCGCTGCCTATCGTGCCGGTGGTGTCGAGCCATTGCGACTTGATCATTGCGGTCAACCTCAACGCCACCAATCAGAAGCACTACCAGTTGCCGGTGATCCAGCGTCCGCCGGCGTTCAAGAGCCGTTTCGACAGCCTGGTGAAGTCCCTCGGCTCGCACTTGCCGTTTCGCCGCAAACAGGCCGAGCAGTTGTTGAAGCTGGAACAGGAAGCCCTGCAGGCCCAGGCGGCCGAGATCAACCCGTGGCTGGAGTCGGCCGAGCCGGAATCCCAGCAACCTGCCGCCGCGCCGGAAAAGGCCGGGGCACCGAAGTCGGCGACTGGCTCGTTCATCATCGACAACGTCGGCCCGGCGTCCTTGCTGGACCTGATCAACCAAAGCTTCGAGGTGATGCAGACGTCGCTGGCGCAGTACAAGATCGCGGGCTACCCGCCGGATATCCTGATCAACGTGCCGAAGCGGGTGTGCCGGTTTTTCGAGTTCTACAAGGCGCCGGAGTTGATCGCGCTGGGGCGGGAAATTGCCAGTGACACGCTGGATCGGTATGAGAGTGAGCAGCGCTGACAGGTGGGTGGTAGCTGAGGGCCTCATCGCGGGCAAGCCCGGCTCCCACATTCGATCGAGTTCGCCCTCTGGAATGCGGACGAATGCAGGCGCTGGCCTGCAAAAATGTCGTCCCCCGTCACAAAAACCAGGCAAGCCCAGGCCCCACATTCAATCGAGTTCGGCTCTGCAATGCGGACGAATGCAGGAGCTGGCTTGCCTGCGATGACGCCCGTTCAGGCGCCGATAAACTCAAGCATTCAACAACCGGTAACCCACCCCCGCCTCGGTCACGATAAATCGCGGCTGGGTCGGGTCATCCGCCAGTTTCTGGCGCAGATGGCCCACCACGATGCGCAGGTAGTGGCTGTCATCGGTGTGGGTCGGGCCCCAGATGTCCTTGAGCAGTTGCTGCTGGGTAATCACCCGCCCCGGATGCCGCGCCAGTTGTGCGAGCACCGCGTATTCCTTGCGGGTCAGCGCCACTTCGACGCCGTCCAGCAGCACGCGGCGGTAGGCCAGGTCGACGGTCAAGGGGCCAAACCGCAACGCCGCTTCCTGGGCTTCCCCTGCCGGGGCCTGGCGCAGTAGCGCGCGCACGCGGGCGAGGAATTCCTGGATACCGAAGGGTTTGGTCACGTAGTCATTGGCGCCACCGTCGAGGGCCTCGACCTTTTGCCCTTCGCTGGCCCGCACCGACAACACCAGCACCGGCACCATCGACCATTCGCGAAACTCGCGCAGCACCTGCTGGCCGTCCATGTCAGGCAGGCCGAGGTCAAGCACCAGCAAGTCCGGCTTGCTCAACGCCGCCTGGGCCAAGCCCTCGTTGCCGGTGCCGGCCTCGATCACTTTGTAGCCCTGGGAGGCCAGGCTGATGCGCAAGAACTTGCGGATCTGCGGTTCGTCATCAATGACCAAAATCGTCGCGGTCTGGCTCATGGTGTCCAATCAAAATCCGTGGAGAAAAGAGGGTAGCTCACGGCTCGCCTTCCAGGCCAGGCTGGGTCGGCAACGGCAGGAATAAAGTGATGCAGGTGCCGCGCCCGTCGATGCCATCGGCCACGCTGATATGACCACCATGGGCACCAACCATGCCCTGGCAGATCGCCAGGCCAAGACCCGTGCCCTGCCCGCCGCGATCACCTCGAGCGGCGGTGTAGAACATATCGAAAATCTTCGCACGCTCCTCCTCGGGAATCCCCGGCCCCTCATCGGCCACCGCAAAAAACAGCTGGTTGTCAGAGACACCGGCGCTGAGCTGCAAACGGCCCTGGGGCGGCGAAAAGCGCGCGGCGTTTTCCAGCACATTGACCAGCGCCTGCTCGATCAACGCGGCATGCACATACAGCAACGGCAACTCCGTCGGCACCTGGGTGCTGACCTGCAGCGGCGCCAACACGGCACGCAGACGCCCGAGTGCGCTGCCGACGATGTCGCCCGGCGACACCCAATCGCGTGCCAGCTTCAGGGCGCCGTGGCCGAGGCGCGTCATGTCGAGCAGGTTCTGGATGTAACGGTCGAGGCGCTCGGCCTCATCGCGGGTACCTTCGAGCAATTCGCGGCGATCCTCCAGCGGGATCGCCTCACCGAGCGCCAGCAGGCTGTCGATACTGCCGCGCATGGACGTCAACGGCGTGCGCAAATCATGCGACACCGAGGCCAGCAACGCGCTGCGCAGTTGCTCGGTTTCGCCGTGCAGGCGCGCCGACTCCAGCTCCTGCGCCAATTGCGCCCGCGCCAGCGCCTGGGCCAGCGGCTGGCTCAGCGCAGTGAGCAAGCGGCGGCGCTGGCCACTCAATTCCCGGCCGGGCTTGGCACTCACCCCGAGCAAGCCCAAGGGCCCCTCCTCACTCGACAGCGGCCACCACCACCAACGACCGAACGGCAAGGTGCCGGTGCCCATGCCCGCTGGCTGGTCATGCTGCCAGGCCCAGTCCGCGGCAGCGCGTTCGGCTTCGGTGAGGGTCAATGGACCACCGGTCTCGACCTTCCAGCCGCCCTGGCCATCGCGATTGACCAGGCACAGGTCCAGGTCGCTCCAACCTTCCAGATGATGCGCCGCCGCACTGATCACCGCCTGCCGATCGGTGGCGGCCGTGAGTTTGCGCGACAGGTCGAGCAATTCGCTGGTTTCTTCCTGGGTATCGCGCAACGCCTGCAATTGCCGGCGCTGGCGGGCAGCCAGGTTACCGGTCAGCGCGGCCATGAGCAGGAAGAACAGCAGGGTCAGCACGTCCTCTTCGCGCTGGATGGCGAAGGAAAAATTCGGCGGGATAAACAGAAAATCGTATGTCAGGAATGACAACGCGGCACACACCAGCGACGGCCCGAGACTGCTGCGCACCGCCACCAGCAACACGGCGGCGAGAAACACCAGGGAAATATTCGGCAGCGGCAACACACTGGACACCGCCCAGGCCACAGCTGCAGCCACCACGGTGGCGAGCACCGCCAAGGCGTAGTCGAACCACACCAAGCCGCGCACATCCGGCAGACGCGGCGGTGCGGGGATGTCATCGCTGTCGAGCACGTTGATTTCCAGGCCCCGCGCATTGCGCAACAGCCGTGCGGCCAGGCCACCACCGAACACGCGGCGGCGCCAGCGCATCCGCGATTGCCCAACCAATACCAGGCTGGCACGGCGTTCGGCGGCATGCTGGATCAAGGTCTTGGCCACCTCCCCCGCCCGCAGCAGCACCACTTCCCCGCCCAGGCGCTCGGCCAGTTGCTGGGCATTTTGCAGACGCAGGCGCGACTGCTCATCGCGCGCGCGGCCGTTATCGATATGCACCAGGCTCCACGGCAAATGCCGGCGCTGGGCCACGCGACTGGCATGACGCACCAGGCGCTCGGCCTGCGCATCGCCATCCACGCCGACCAGCAAACGACCGCGCACCGCTGGCGCAGCCTGGCCCAGTTGGCGATAGCCCTGGGCCAAATCGTCATCGACGTGGGCGGCGGCGGTTTGCATCGCCAGCTCGCGCAACGCCATCAGGTTGGTCTGGGTAAAAAACGCATCGATGGCCGCACGTGCCTGCTCCGGCACATAGACTTTGCCATCGCGCAGCCGCTCCAGCAGTTCGCGCGATGGCAGGTCGATCAGCAGCAGTTCATCCGCCTCTTGCAGCACCCAGTCCGGCAGGGTTTCGCGCACCTGCACGCCGGTGATGCCACGCACCTGATCGTTCAGGCTTTCCAGGTGCTGGACGTTGACCGTGGTAAATACGTTGATGCCCGCGGCGAGTAGTTCCTGAATGTCTTGCCAGCGCTTTTCATGCCGGCTGCCGGGGGCATTGCTGTGGGCCAGTTCGTCGACCAGCACCAGCTTGGGCTTGGCAGCGAGCAGGCCATCGAGGTCCATTTCCTCGAGCATCACGCCGCGGTATTCCGTGCGCAACAATGGTTGCTGCGGCAGGCCGCTGAGCAAGGCTTCAGTCTCGGCGCGCCCGTGGGTTTCGACCACGCCGGCGATCAGCCGCACCCCCTGGCGCAACTGCGTGTGCGCCGCCTGGAGCATGGCGTAGGTCTTGCCCACTCCCGGCGCGGCGCCGAGGAAGACTTTGAGCCGGCCACGGCCATCCCGGGGCAGATCGGCTAAGAGGGCGTCGGCGCGGCCGGAGTCGCTCATGCGCGAGGGTTCCTTCAGGTATTCATAGGGAGTCTGTCACGCCGTCATCGCGGGCAAGCCCGCTCCCACATTTGGAGTGCATACCCCTGTGGGAGCAGGCTTGTCCGCGATGACGGCACCACCGCTTACAATTTTTCCAAGGCCATGTTCAGCGCCAGCACATTCACTACCGGCGGGCCTACCAGCGGGCTTTCGATGTGTTCATCGAGCAAGCGCTGCAAGGTCGATACCGGCACATTCCGCGCCGCCGCCACTCGCGCCAGTTGATAGGCAATTGCCGCAGGTGGCAAGTGTGGATCAAGACCGCTGCCAGAGGTAGTCAGCGAAGCCAGAGGCACCGGGCCCTGGGCTGGCACCAACTGTTTATTCGCGTCGTCGAACACACGGGTGGCCAATGCCGGGTTGCTTGGGCCCAGGTTACTGGCGCTGCTGGAAACCGTGGCGAACGCGCCGGCCGATGGACGTGGGTGGAACCAGTTGTCGCCGGTAAAATCCTGGGCGATCAGACTGGAACCACGCACTTTGCCGCTGTCGTCGCGCACCAGGCTGCCATTGGCCTGGTCCGGGAACGCCACTTGGGCGACGCCAGTCACTACCAGCGGGTAAGCGACGCCAGTGATCAGGGTCATGAGCACCAGCAGGCTCAGGGCCGGACGGATCATGTTAGACATTGCACATTCCTCACATTGAATCATCACGACCTGTAGGAGCCGGAGGACGCTTGGTCCTTGCCGGTGATGATGAAGGGTCAGTCGGACCGCATCGGACCCATCGCCGGCAAGCCGGCTCCTACCAGGGTTGGGGTTACACCAGGTGCAGCGCAGTCAGCAGCATGTCGATCGCCTTGATGCCCACGAACGGCACCAGGATCCCGCCCAGCCCATAGATCAACAGGTTGCGGCGCAGCAACGCCGCGGCACTCGCCGCCTGCACACGCACACCTCGCAGGGCCAGGGGAATCAGCACCACGATGATCAAGGCGTTGAACACAATCGCCGACAGAATCGCGCTCTGCGGGCTCTGCAGGTGCATCACGTTGAGCACGCCCAGTTGCGGGTAGATCGAGGCGAACAGCGCCGGCAGGATCGCGAAGTACTTGGCCACGTCGTTGGCGATAGAGAACGTGGTCAGCGCACCGCGCGTCACCAGCAACTCTTTGCCGATCTGCACCACGTCGAGCAGCTTGGTCGGGTCGCTGTCGAGGTCGACCATGTTGGCCGCCTCGCGTGCGGCCTGGGTGCCGTCGTTCATCGCCATGCCGACGTCAGCCTGGGCCAGCGCCGGGGCATCGTTGGCACCGTCGCCGCACATCGCGACCAGGCGACCGTCATTCTGTTCGTGGCGGATGCGCGCGAGTTTTTTCTCCGGAGTAGCCTCGGCCAGCACGTCATCCACGCCCGCTTCGGCGGCAATCGCGGCGGCGGTCAGCGGGTTGTCACCGGTGACCATCACGGTGCGGATGCCCAGCTTGCGCAGCTCGGCGAAACGCTCGCGAATGCCGGGCTTGACCACGTCCTTGAGGTGGATCGCGCCCAGCAGCTTGCCATCGGCACACACCAGCAACGGGGTGCCGCCGCTCTGGGCGATCTTGTCGATTTCCCGCGACAGCGCAGGAGCAAGGTCGCGACGTTGCTGGCCGATAAACGCGAGCAGCGAGTCCACTGCGCCTTTGCGGAACACGCGGCCCTGGTAGTCGACACCGGACAAGCGGGTTTCAGCACTGAACGGTACGGCGGTCAGCTCATCCAGGGACGGCTCGGCCTGGGGGTGCAAGGCACGCAGGTATTCGACGATGGATTTACCTTCTGCCGTGTCGTCCGCAAGTGACGCCAGCAGCGCGCCTTCGGCCAAGTCCCGGCCGCTGACGCCAGGCGCCGCGACCACCGCAGCACAGCGACGGTTACCGAAGGTGATGGTGCCGGTCTTGTCGAGCAGCAACACATGCACGTCGCCCGCCGCTTCCACCGCGCGGCCAGACTTGGCGATCACGTTGAGGCGCACCAGGCGGTCCATGCCGGCGATGCCGATGGCCGACAACAAGCCGCCGATGGTGGTAGGAATCAGAGTCACCAGCAGTGCGACCAAGAACACCAGCGGCAAGCTGCCATTGGCAAAATGGGCGAACGGCTGCAGGGTCACCACCACCAACAGGAAGATCAAGGTCAGGCCGATCAGCAGGATATCCAGCGCGACTTCGTTGGGGGTTTTCTGGCGTTTGGCGCCTTCCACCAACGCAATCATGCGGTCCAGGGTCGACTCGCCAGGGTTGACAGTGATGCGGATCAGCAGCCAGTCCGACACCAGGCGCGTATTGCCGGTAACGGCCGAGCGGTCGCCGCCGGACTCGCGGATCACCGGTGCGGATTCGCCGGTGATCGCCGCCTCGTTGACCGCGGCGATGCCTTCGATCACCTCACCGTCACCGGGGATCATTTCTCCGGCGGTGACGCGCACTACATCGCCTTTGCGCAGGCTGGCGGCCGGCACGACCTTGAAGCTGCCATCGGCCTCCTTGCGGCGTGCGCTGAGGCCTTCGCTGCCGGCCTTCAGGCTGTCAGCGCGGGCCTTGCCACGACCTTCGGCCAAGGCCTCGGCGAAGTTGGCGAACAGCACGGTGAACCACAGCCACACGGCAATCTGCACGGCGACGAAGGTCGGCACTACCGTGTCGGGCACAAAGCACAGCACGGTGGTGAGGATGGCCGTCAACTCGACCACCAGCATCACTGGCGAGCGTTGCAGCTGGCGCGGGTCCAGCTTGACGAAGGCCTGGACCAGCGCCGGGCGCCACAGGGCGGACATCGCGGTTTTTGGCGGTTCCTGGGTGTTCACCGGAGCCGCGTTTTTTGCAGGCATATTCATTTTCATATCCCCTTAGAAGCCCATGCTCAAGTGTTCAGCGATAGGGCCCAGTGCCAGCGTCGGCAGGAAGGTCAGGCCGCCCACCAGCAAAATGGTCACGGTCAACAGGGTCACGAACAGCGGGCCATGGGTCGGGAAGCTGTTCTGGCCGATCGGTGCGGTCTTCTTCATCGCCAGGCTGCCGGCCAGGGCCAGTACCGGGAGGATGTAGCCGAAGCGGCCGATCAACATGCCCAGGCCCAGCATCAAGTTATGGAACGCGGTGTTGGCGCTGAAGCCGCCAAATGCCGAGCCGTTGTTGGCGCTGGCCGAGGTGTAGGCGTAGAGCAACTGACTGAAACCGTGGGGCCCGGGGTTGCTGATGGCACCGGCCGGACCCGGCAGGCTGGCGGCGATAGCGCCCAGCACAAGCACGCCGACCGGCATCACCAGCAGGGTCACCACCAGCAATTGCACTTCCTTGGCCTGGAGTTTCTTGCCAAGGTATTCCGGAGTGCGGCCGATCATCAGGCCGGCCAGGAACACCGCGATCAAGACGTTGAGCAACATGCCGTACATGCCGGCACCGACGCCACCGAAGATCACCTCGCCGACCATCATGTTGACCAGCGCCACCATCCCACTGAGAGGGTTGAGGCTGTCCTGCATGCCGTTGACCGAGCCATTGGACGCCGCCGTCGTCGTCACCGACCACAGCACGGTACCGGTGGTACCGAAACGTGCCTCTTTACCTTCCAGTGGTGCGGTTTGCTCCACGGCCGGGTTGTTGAGGGTTGGGTTAGGCTGGTATTCGGCCCACAGCGAGGTCGCGCCGCCGATGATGAACAACGCCAGCATGCAGCCGAGAATCGCGCGGCTCTGACGCAGGTCCTTCACGTAATGGCCGAAGGTGAAGACCAGCGCCACCGGGATCAGGATGATTGACGCCAACTCGAACAGGTTGGTCCAGGCAGTCGGGTCTTCAAACGGATGCGCCGAGTTGACGCCGAAGAAGCCGCCACCGTTGGTACCCAATTGCTTGATCGCAATCTGGCTGGCGGCCGGACCCAGGGGGATCACTTGATCCACGCCTTGCATGGTCACGGCATCCACATAATGCGCGAAGGTTTGCGGCACGCCCTGCCACACCAGGAACAACGCCAGCACCAGGCACAGCGGCAGCAGGCCGTAGAGGGTCGCCCGAGTCATATCGACCCAGAAGTTACCCAATGTCTTGGTGGATTTGCGACCGATCCCACGGCACAGAGCGACCAGAACTGCCAAACCGGTGGCCGCACTGACGAAGTTCTGCACGGTCAGGCCCACCATTTGGCTGAGGTAACTCAGAGACGCCTCACCGCTGTAGGACTGCCAGTTGGTGTTGGTCATGAAACTGACCGCGGTGTTGAAGGCCAGGGTCCATTCCTGACCCGGCAATTTCTGCGGGTTCAGCGGGAGATAGTCCTGGAACAACAGGATCGCGAACAACAGCAAGAAACCTGCGAGGTTGAACGCGAGCAAGGCCAGCGTGTATTTCTGCCAGCTCTGTTCCTGATGCTCGTCAACGCCCGACAGGCGATAACACGCGCGCTCGACGGGGCCGAACACCGGCGTGAGCCAGGTGCGCTGGCCTTCCATCACCTTGTAGTAGAACCGCCCCAGGAACGGTGCCGGCACCAGCACCACGGCAAAGAAGGCGATGATCAGCCAATAGTCATAACTGTGCATAGCCCTGCTCCTAGTTCCGATCCGCGCGTAACAGCGCAACCAGCAGATAAATGAACAGCGCCACGGCCAATAGCAGTGACACCCCGTCCAGAACGCTCATGGAAGTCTCTCCGTTTAGCGGCGAGTGCCGCGTGTGAGGCAATTGTCGGCAGGAGGGGCGTAAAGGAACGAGAGCGAGGGTGTGGCTGGGGCGTAAAGACGGCGTAAAGAGTGGGTTTATGCGGGGTTTACAGGGGGATTTGTGGGGAATTTGAGGGCCTCATCGCGGGCAAGCCCACTCCCACACTCGACCGCGCTTGATCTGGAAAGACTCGGTCCCCCGTGTTTAAGTAGAAAAAGACGCGGTCCCCCGTGGGAGCGGGCTTGCCCGCGATGGCGGCAGCTCAAGCACCACCGCACTTATCTGGTGCGACACCGGCAAAATTCAAACGCCAAACCATCCCCCACGCGACAGTAACGTGGCTTTACGACAACGATCCTCAGGCTGGCATGGCCGCTGCAACACCTTGAATCATTCCAAATGGTTCAGGGAGAGCAACATCATGAACACACAACTCAAACCCACCTTGGGCACCCTGCACTTATGGGGCATCGCGGTCGGGCTGGTGATTTCCGGCGAGTACTTCGGCTGGAGCTATGGCTGGGGTGTTGCCGGGACCCTGGGCTTCCTGGTGACCTCATTGATGGTCGCGGCGATGTACACCTGCTTCATCTTCAGTTTCACCGAGCTGACTACCGCAATTCCTCACGCCGGTGGCCCATTTGCCTACAGCCGTCGTGCCTTTGGTGAGAAAGGCGGATTAATCGCCGGCCTCGCTACCTTGATCGAGTTTGTTTTTGCGCCACCCGCCATCGCCTTGGCCATCGGCGCCTACCTCAACGTACAGTTTCCCGCACTCGACCCGAAACACGCCGCCGTCGGCGCCTATATCGTGTTCATGGGCCTGAATATCCTCGGCGTGAAACTCGCCGCCACCTTCGAGCTGGTGGTGTGCGTACTCGCCGTCGCCGAACTGCTGGTGTTCATGGGCGTGGTCGCCCCCGCTTTCAGTTTCAGCAACTTCGCCCTGAACGGCTGGGCCGGTTCCGACACCTTCGGCGCCCCGGCGATTGCCGGGATGTTTGCGGCGATTCCGTTCGCCATCTGGTTCTTCCTAGCCATCGAAGGCGCGGCCATGGCAGCCGAGGAAGCGAAAGATCCGAAGCGCACCATTCCAAAAGCCTACATCAGCGGCATCCTCACCCTGGTGATCCTGGCCATGGGCGTGATGTTCTTTGCGGGCGGCGTGGGCGACTGGCGCACCCTGTCGAACATCAACGATCCGTTGCCGCAGGCGATGAAAACCGTGGTGGGCGACAGCTCCGGCTGGCTGCACATGTTGGTGTGGATCGGCCTGTTTGGTCTGGTAGCCAGTTTCCACGGGATCATCCTCGGCTACTCGCGCCAGTTCTTTGCCCTCGCCCGCGCCGGATACCTGCCGTCTTTCCTCGCCAAACTGTCGCGCTTCCAGACACCGCACCGGGCAATCATCGCCGGTGGCGTGGTGGGCATCGCCGCAATCTACAGCGACGGCCTGATCAACCTCGGTGGCATGACGCTGACCGCAGCGATGATCACCATGGCCGTGTTCGGCGCCATCGTGATGTACATCATGAGCATGCTCAGCCTGTTCAAACTGCGTAAGACCGAACCGCTACTGGAACGCACCTTCCGCGCGCCGGGCTACCCGATCGTGCCGGGTATTGCATTGGTGCTGGCGGTGGTCTGCCTGGTGGCCATGGCCTGGTTCAACGCGCTGATCGGCCTGATTTTCCTGGGCTTCATGCTGGCGGGCTTCATCTACTTCCAACTGACCGCGCAGGACCGCGCGGATGCACCGGCGGATGCGATGTTGACCGGGCTCTGATCTACTGGAGGCAGAACGGGCCTACACTGAACTAGTAAGAAAGCCCGTCACTCAAAGCAGTTATTACCGTGGGAAAACTCTCCCACGGCAATCTGCCTCAAGGAGAGCCTTATGCCGTGGTATGCATGGTTGATTTTAGTGGTAGCGATCGGGTCGATCGTCGGTGGATTGATGATGCTGCGTGACAGCGCCAACAAGGTGGAACTCACCGACGAACAACGCAAGCGCGTCGCCGAACGCAACGCCCAGGCGGATGCCAAGGACGCGCAGGATCGCTGAACCTTGGGGTTACTCCCAAGGCGCCTTGGCAATATGCAAACCGTGCTGCCCCTTATAGGCAGCACGCTCCGGCTGGCTCCAGCCGTTGAGCAGCTCATCCTCCAGCTTATAGATCTCCACCCCCAGCGGACGGCACACCGTCAGCGGATCCTGTGCCTGCGGGCCCCACATCGGCAGCGATAAATCCCCGCCCGGGCACGTCGACAGCGCACACAGCAAATCAATCTCGGCAAAGAACTCCAGGTAGTCGCCCTTCTGCGCCGGGCACGCCTTCATGAAATACATGTCGTCATGATTCAGGCCCGTACACTGGAAAATATTCAGCACGTCATGCACATCGAACTCCGTAAGACCGTGGGGTAAAACCGCGCGGGTCAGGTTCGAATGGCAATGGTGGTGAAAGTCCTCACCAGTGAGCATGCGGTTGACGTAGGGATCGCATCGCGTACCAAGCAAATCGTGCAGGCGCCCGCCGTGTTCATCGATGCCGTAACTGGCGAGGCTGTCGTCTGTGATTGTCACCAAAGGTCTCAAAAATGGCAGGTTCGACCACAGGCGGTCATGGGTGCTGACATGGGCGCCCTGCAATTGACGAGTGCGCGCCGCCCATAGGCGCTCGCGAGGGTCGTTGGCGTTCCACACGTTGAAGTCGCCAACCTGCGGGCCGACCGGCGTAGTCACCCGAAACACATGCCCGGCCGGTACTTTCCACGCCCTGCCCGTTCGGATCGGCACCTCGAACTGCTCGACCAGCGTACGCTGGCTCACCTTATCGCGAATCCGCTCATAGAATGCAGTGTCGACCTGCAGTGCAGAACCTTTGCTGACCTGATAAGCGGCCGGATAGTCTTTGTACATGATGCGGATCCTCAATCAGGAGTGATCGAACAGGGCCAGGGACAGACGCTCCGAATCATCCAGGTAAAGACTCATCGCCTCCCCTGCCGCCGGCTTGTCTCCTCGGGCCAATAAGGTGTAAATCTCACGATCGCGCTCCAGCCAGGGCGACTGGAAACGCTGCTCATCCGGCGCCGCGCAAAACACCAGGCGCAACTGGGCAATCACCTGGGCAAAAAACTCATCGAACAACGGGCTGCGCATCAACCCGACGATCTGCTGATGGAACACTAGGCTGTGGGTCGCCACCGCACGCCAATCCTCGCGTTCGCGGGCCAAGGTTGTCGCGTCGATTGCATCCTGCATGCGCTCGGATTGATCGTCGGTGAGAGGGCCACTCTGAGCGATAGCCTGCAACTCCAGAGTGCGGCGGACCACAAACAAATCACACACCTCCTCCCGCTCCAGCCGCCGAACCATTACGCCCTTGTTGCGCACATAGCGCGTCAGCCCTTCCTGGCCGAGACGGTGCAACGCTTCGCGGATGGTATTGCGTGATGCGTTGTAGGCGGTTACCAGTTCGGCTTCGATCAATGGCATGCCTGGTAACAGCCGCCCGCCGATGATGTCGGCGCGTAGTTCCAGGGCGATTTGGTCGGCTAGGGATAGGGTGAGGGTCATGGTTACCTTGGGATTGTTGAACAATCTGTGTGGTTGAGGTAATCACGTTTCATGCCAAGGAACCTTTGCTTCGCGTTGTCGGATTAAATTTTCATGCGAACAACCTTATTGCCGATAAAGCTTCTTAAGGTTCACCAACAACCTTATCAATGTGTGTAAGACTCAAGTGAACGGCTTGGCTGGAGTGTCCAACTAACTGCAACGAGATTTGCGCCACATTCAGGGATGATTAAGAGAGGTAGCAGGTATGATAAAAATGCTCAAAAAGCTGACCATCGTCATTTCAGAATTCGTCACCTATTCAGAAGACCCTCACGAAGAGTGCCGCCCGTCTTTTGAATCGCGCATTCCCGCTGAGCGCCTTGAGCGAGACGACGACGGGGAATATCTGGATCCGGTTATAGCGGCAAGATGGAAGAAGCTCAGCGTTGATCGCCAAAAAAAGGCCAGTCAATGACCGGCCTCCTCAGGTTATTTAATTGATCACCAGCCTCTCGCGGTTCTTCTCCAGCAACGCCTTGCCGATTCCCTTCACTTCCAACAACTCATCCACCGCCGTGAACGGGCCATTGCTTTCGCGGTAGGCCACGATCGCCTTGGCTTTCGCGGCACCGATGCCAAACAGGTCACGACGCAGGGTTTCGGCGTCAGCCGCGTTGAGATTGACCTTGGCGGGCTGCTCGGCCTTAGACATCTGCGCGGTGATCGGGGTTGGGGCCTCGGGCTTGATGGACGGGGCTGCGGTGGTAGTGACGGAGAGAGTGGTGAGGAAGGCGAAGATGAGAGAGGTGAAATAGGTGTTTTGCATTTGACGCTCCATGATTTTGGTGAGGAAAGCAGCTTTTCCGAAGCTGCCTCTGCACGTTAGATGAAACGAGAAACAAGTCAAAAACTCTCTTATTGCAAATTATGAATCGGCAGGAGACATGATTTCGTTCGCCAATCAGGAAATATTATAAAAATGTGAGCACGTAATCGTGATTCGATTTCGTACTGTCAACGAACCACACTCCGGTATGAAGTCACCATTGACCAGAGAGTCCTAGAACGCTCTCTGCTACGTACTCTTAAGAAGACCGTCTACATTACTGCGACAGGTTGAATTCAAGATCATCAATGGGCAAAATAACGTAGCAGCCGGTGTTGAAGACAGCACATGATCGCACCCTGCCTCTCTTGCACGTAGAACGCCTTACAGTCGCACGGCCCCGGAAGGGTTTTGTGCAGCGCCTTTACCAACCTAACCAAGCCAACGACAGGCGGCGCAAAGACCTATACCGGTGGTGCGAGAGGTATTTATATTGACTTTGGCAGCTACGCGCCAGAGTCAAGGCAGGCCTCTCCCGATAGCTCGCTCAGGGCCTGCCAGGGCTGGCTCAAGGGGGTGCACCAAGAAACTTTTAGTGTATGTCAGGAGCAGCATCGCGTATCCTGAAATGTGTATGGAGCATTAGATTAAAGGCCGTTCAGCGGCCGATGACAACTATTGGATTTACCCTTTTCAAATGTACTGCAGATAGTGGAGTGGGAAGATGAGCTTGATAAAATGGATTGACTTTCCGAGTTTAGGTGATGCCAGGGGTGGGCTGGTAGCTCTTGAAATCGGTATGGAGAAAGCAATTCCGTTTGATATCAAGCGCGTTTACTATATCTACCGAACAGCAGAGGGCGTCAGTCGTGGTTTTCATGCCCACCGTAACTTAAAACAAGTAGCTATCTGCGTTATGGGAAAAGTTCGTATGGTCCTAAATAATGGGCAGATGCGCGAAGAGTGCTGGATGGAAAACCCAACGCAAGGAATACTGATTGAAAGTATGGTCTGGCGCGAAATGCACGACTTCAGTGATGACTGCATATTACTAGTATTGGCCAGTGAACATTATGACGAATCGGATTACATCCGGAGTTATGAAAGTTTTCTAGAGGCAGTGAAAGATGCCTAGTATACATGCCTTAGCCGATGTCAAAAGTAAGACTATAGGTAAAGATACGCGCATCTGGCAATTCAGCATAGTGTTTGAAGGCGCAGTAATCGGCGAAAACTGCAATATATGTGCTCATACATTGATCGAGAGTGATGTGAGGCTCGGCAATAATGTAACGGTAAAGTCAGGTGTATTCCTATGGGATGGCACCCGTATCGAAGATAATGTTTTCATTGGTCCGAACGCCACATTCACCAACGATTTGATGCCAAGATCAAAGGTCTACCCTGATTACTTTTCGGGAATAACCGTCAAGCAAGGAGCTAGCATCGGGGCAAATGCAACACTGCTACCAGGCATTACTATTGGTCGCTACGCAATGATCGGAGCTGGTGCGGTGGTGACGAGAGATGTACCCGAACGTGCCGTCGTAGTGGGCAACCCCGCAACAATCATCAGGTATATGGATAAATGATCAGTTTTCTCGATTTAAAAAAAATCAACGCCAAGATCCGCGAGGAGCTAATTGAATCGTGCACACGAGTCATTGATTCGGGCTGGTATATCGCTGGTAACGAACTTTCTGATTTCGAGAAAAAGTTTGCAGAATACACGGGAAGTCGCCACTGCATTGGTGTTGCAAATGGTCTGGACGCACTAAATCTCACTTTGCGCGCTTGGAAAGAGATGGGTAGGCTTAAAGAAAGGGACGAAGTTATCGTGCCTGCAAATACGTATATTGCAAGCATACTCGCCATTACAGAAAACCGACTGGTACCCATTTTAGTCGAGCCGGACCCAATTACTTACAACCTGGATATCCCGAACGTAGAAGCAGCCATCACACGAAAAACACGTGTGATTATGGCGGTTCATCTATACGGTCAACTGTGCGAAATGCCGGCCATGATGGCACTGGCTAAACGTAATAGGTTGCTAGTACTCGAGGATTCAGCCCAAGCCCATGGCGCCAGCATTGACAATCGCAGGGCTGGTAATTGGGGAGATGCATCTGGGTTCAGTTTTTACCCTGGGAAAAATCTTGGGGCTTTGGGCGACGCGGGCGCCATTACCACCAACGATGGTGAGCTGGCTGATACGATAAGAGCGCTACGCAATTACGGTTCGCACGAAAAGTACAAAAATCTCTACCAAGGTGTGAACAGTCGCTTAGATGAGCTGCAGGCGGCGATGCTGAGTGTGAAGCTCAAGTTCTTGGATGAGCAAACAAAACAGCGCAGGAACGTGGCGCAGATGTACCTGGACGGAATTACTCACCCGTCTGTTACACTGCCGCTAACAGTCGGCACGTGTGCCCGAACACTGGAAAGCCATGTGTGGCACGTGTTCGTGATTCGGTGCAAACAGCGCGATGAACTTCAGCAATATCTAGCTGAACAGGGAATCCAGACAATCATTCACTATCCGGTTCCAGTGCATCGGCAACAAGCCTACAAGGACTGGAATTACGAAAGCTACCCTCTGACTGAAACCATACATCAGCAAGTATTGAGCTTACCAATGAGCCCTGTCATGTCCACCCAGGACGTCGAGGCCGTTATCATGGCCATTAATAATTTTACGTGTAAAGAGTGAACTGATGATTGCGTCATTGATCCGGCTTTGGAAATGCCTGACATTCAAAAGAAAGGTACAGCTTGTTATAATTCTTACTCTTATGGTCGTGGCATCCTTTGCCGAAGTACTGAGTATTGGCGCGATAATTCCGTTTTTAACTGTATTGGTCAATCCTGGAAAAGTTCTGGAGCAGCCACTTGCGAATAAGCTGCTCACGGCCCTAGATATCACGACGGAGCAAGAACTATTGTTACCTTTAACGGTAATTTTTGCCCTGGCTGCCATTTTTTCAGGTGCCAGCCGTTTCATTCTAATGTGGGTACAAAACCGTTTCAGCTCTGCCGTAGGCAGCGACTTATCAGGAGGCATTTACAAGGCCGTCCTATATCAACCCTATAGCATGCACCTAGCGAGAAACAGTAGCGAAGTGATTACCGCAATTTTCAACAAAGTTGACACGGTAGTCCGTGAGTTTCTATTTCCAGTGTTAACAATTGCCAGCTCTTTTTTGATGATACTTGCAATCCTTATCATTGTTCTGGCCATTGAACCATTAGTTGCCTTATTAGCGTTTGCCAGCTTCGGCAGCGTTTACTTATTGGTCATATTATCAACAAAGAATCAACTCGAAAAAGACAGCATCGAAGTAAGCTCAAGTACAGACAAACTTCTTAAAATCTTGAGTGAAAGCTTGGAAGGTATTCGCGATGTTATCATTGACTCGTCTCAAAAAACCTACCGAAAGGATTTTTATGCTGCGGACTACAAGTTGCGCCGATCCAAGGGCAACATACAAATCATAGCTAACGCTCCTCGATACACTATTGAATCGTTCGGTATGCTGATGGTCGCTGTGTTTGCCTACTGGCTTGCCCAAGAGCCAGGAGGATTACTCTCCTCCATCCCCATGCTCGGCGCATTGGCACTTGCAGCACAGCGCCTCTTACCAGTATTGCAACAGTCTTATGCAGCATGGGCATGCATAAAGGGTGCCCGCGATTCGCTTCAGGATGTATTGAATCTGCTTCCCGAAGTAGAGCAGCAGATAGAAATTGATGTATTAAGGAAACCTATGCCTTTCCAGCAGAGGCTATCGCTGAACTCTATTTTCTTCCGATATGGTAAGGACGCCACTTGCGTGCTGAAAAATATAAACCTAGATATACCGAAAGGAAGTCGAGTTGGGTTGGTGGGTTCGACAGGAAGTGGAAAGAGTACGTTGCTCGACATCTTGATGGGGCTGCTAACGCCAACTGAAGGCGTGTTTTCAGTCGACGGTGTAGAAGTAACGGCATCCAACAGTAGCGAGTGGCAAGCCAATATTGCGCACGTACCTCAACTCATATTTTTATCAGACGCCTCTGTAGCTGAGAACATAGCTTTTGGGGTGCCCATTCAAGACATTGATTTTGAACGAGTCCGACGAGCCGCCGAGAAAGCCCAAATGTCAAGTGTCATTGAGTCTTGGGCGAGCGGCTACGATACAAAGGTTGGGGAACGAGGTGTTTTCCTGTCTGGCGGGCAGCGTCAACGGATTGCGATAGCCAGAGCATTTTATAAAGAAGCAAAAATCATCATTTTGGACGAGGCGACCAGCGCCCTCGACAGCAAAACCGAGCTGGAAATTATGCGTGCTGTAGAAAGCTTGAGTGAGGACGTGACCCTCATAGTAATTGCACACCGCCTCAATACTCTGAAAGGTTGCGATACAATAATTGAAGTTGAAAACGGCGAAATTATAAATTGTGGCTCTTATGAGTCAATTTGCGGCTCCGCACGCTAGCGGCCATATTTGTAATCAAGGTAAAAGGCCAAAGACTTATGAGTGATCACGCCAATAAAGAAAACTGCACTATTATAGTGAACTCATGCGACAACTATGAAGATGTTTGGTTGCCCTTTTTTCATGCCTTCATTGACATGTGGCCGAACTGTAATTGCAAAATAATTTTAAACACAGAGCACAAGGATTTCAAATTCGACGGACTTGATATCGTCACGTTAAATTTAACTCCCGACGAGGGCAAAAAAGCGTGGGGATGGCGCCTACGCAAGGCGTTATCACTCGTTGAGACAGAATTCGTTGTCAGCCTGTTTGACGATTTCATTCTCGAGGCGCCCGTCAATCTCGATAGGCTGGCCCGTTGCATTCACGATATGAAAGAAAATCCTGACATCACTGCCTTCTACTTCAACTATATCCCTGGAGCCAATGAGCGTGACGGGTTACATGATGGCTTTGAGCTGATAGGCAAGAGGAATGACTACCGACTTAACTCTGCGCCCGCTTTATGGAGAACCAGAGAGCTTGTGAGGCTCACTGGAGAATATGACTCTCCGTGGGCATGGGAATTTTTTGGTAGCGCTAGGACTTTTATTGGTAATAACCGTTTTTACTGCGCCCAAGCCGATAAGGAAGATACATTTATCTATAATTATGCCATGGGAGGAGCAATACGCAGGGGCAAGTGGGTTTTAAAGGTAATTGCGCCTGCAATCAAAAAATATCACCTCGCCCTGGATATAAATAAACGCGGGATTGCCAGCGAATCTCTTTCAGATGGTAAATACAGCCTCAGGTGGAAGGTTGATTTTTTTCTTCTAGGCTTCAAAATGATTGGTTTTAAAGCGTTTATATTTCTATATCGAGTACTTATCAAAAAGCTATTCAAAGGTACTTCAGCGTGACAAAAAATACATTTACATTCGCGATTTTAACATTTAATCACGAAGCCTATATCATCGAACATCTTGAAAGCATTCGTTTTTTGATAGCGAATTTTGGCAGCGCCTATAATATCCACTTAATTCTAGCTGATGATGGCTCGCGAGATCAGACGGTAGCACTGGCAGAGCGGTGGCTCCTTGTCCACGGGGAACTATTTTCTAAGATAAAAATTCTCGGTGATGGAATAAATCGTGGCACGGCCTCAAACTACACGCGAATTTGGCCTTTAATTGAAGGAGAACGTTTCAAAATAACGGCCGGTGATGACATCTATTCCTGCATCAATCTTTTCCAAGAAGTTGAACGCCTTAAGCACAATGATTTTTTTTCGGGTCTCCCCCTACTTTTGATCGATGGTGAGATACACAACTCTCGGGGTACTATTTTTAATATTTTGGCAACCGATACATTATACAAAGAAAAAAAACTTATCACGCGCTTGCAAGGTATCAGCAGCATTAATACTCCAAACGTATTTTGCAATAAAAAATTCCTGATGGATACTGAACTCTCTGAGTTCATACAGCAACATAGCGTGACTGAAGATTTTCCGATGATGGTAAAAATTTCAGACTCTTATGAAAACATCAGCTTTTACCAAGCTAGCGAAATTTATGTTTATTACAGACGCACGGCCGGCTCCACCTATCTTGTGAGAGGGTCTGACTTCGACTTAGACAAGTTGAAGGTTTTTAATTATATGCTGTCTCGCGAAACCAAATGGCTAAAACGCCTTCTTTTAAAGAACAGAATCTACTGCTACAACCTCGACAACAAGATCCTTAAAAAAATGCTGAATTTAGGCTACTATATTTACTCTTTTCAAACTATTGCGCGCGCACCTGCTATTTATAAAGCATACTCTAAGGTTCCTTCTAACGTAGCCGTCCACCAAGCGCACTACGATCACATTACAAAAAACGCACATGACTTTATAAACAACAAGCAAAACCTCTCCATTGCGTGATTCTAAGCGTAGCTGTAAATATTCTGGTTCAATGACGAGCCTTATTCGTTATAGATTTTAAAGCAATGCCTTTTCAGGAATCAGCAAAATGAACACTGCCAAGCTGTACATCCCTCTACTTCTGATTGAGAGTTACCTATTTTTTGGATTATGGCTATTGTTTTACGGCCCTTTGATATGGCCTTTAGAAAATATAAAAATATTTTTAGGATATATCTCACTTTATCACATTGCCTTTATAGCTGGATATATTTTACAGACCGTGCGCTTTCGTCCGCACCAGACAAACTACTTCCCCACTAAACAGATATTGCCAGAGAGCAATAGTTTTACTAAATACTTTTGGGCAATACTCATTTTGGCCTTTATAGCGAATGTGATCGGATATCGTAACCTGACCCTCTCGCATTCATTCATTCCAGACAATATCCTTCCCAATCTATATAGAGGATTAGTCACACCTTGGGAGGCGCGCGCTTACTATGCCTCTGATGCGGCACAGGTTGGATTTGTAAAACTACCAGCTGTAACCGCCTTATTATTATTCATAGCCCCCTTCAAATACATACTACTACCAGGCCTTGTTTTTTTTTGGCACACCTTAAATCCAGCTAAAAAACTGCTTGGTATTCTTGTGGTTAGCATCCCAATATTGGCGGGCATCGTCGCAAGTATAAGTGCGATAAATTTTTCTTACATTTTTATAATTTCGATTTGCCTAGGAACTTTGCTTATGTCCAAAAAAAGCGAAGGCGTCCGTTCCACGATAAAAAACAATAAGTTCTTCATTACTTCTCTGGCTCTTATGTTTCTATTTTCATTTTGGCAATTTTACAGTGTCAAATCGGAACAGTCACTCTATCAAGCTGTCGCTGAACACGGCAAACCTCAGTCCTTTGACTTCCTGAAAGAAAAAGAAATAAAGTTCAAAAGCGACTATGAAGTAACCAAAAAATCTAATACAACGGACTTTTACGAAAAAATCACTGTTTACATGGTGCAGGGCTACTATGGAATGTCGATTGCCTTGGGGGAAGAATTTGATACTTCATTTGGTATTGGGCATTCGGTTTTCCTGCAGAAAACTTTTGCTGACTATCTGCACATTGATGTAAGAGACAAAACATTCCAGCACAAGATAAATGATAGATGGGACCAGTTCGTGTACTGGCACTCCTTTTATAGTTACATCGCAAATGACGTAGGTTTTTTGGGTGTTACTATCGTGATGCTGGTTCTAGGCATATATTTTTCGAGCGCTTATCTCTCAGCAGTTATGGAGGAAAATCTGTACGCCAAGATGTTACTGCCTTTATTTGGAATACTCTTTCTTTATATTCCTGCGAATAATCAGGTTTTTGGATTTCTGGAGACGATGACTTCTTTTTGGATATTAACGATATTATTTTTTGCATCCAGAAAGCGCGATCGATATTAAAATATATTCAGACGATAGCAAATACTCAATGATTCGCTACATTGAGACTCTGCTCTTGGCGATGACAATCAGATATTTGTAACGGTTGCTGTGGGCATGGCTGTTACCTGCCGCCTCTCGCACAGATCCGTACGTGCGAAACTACGTATCCGCTCCGTGAACTCCATATTCCAAACGGATAGCTAACGGCTGAGTGCTGGCATGTACTCCATACAATCGAGCTGTCCAACAGTGGGTTAACGATTTACTGTGACGTTTCTGACGAACAGCTCCACCGCAGCAAGGCCTCATAATCTTCAAGCGATGAAGCTTGAGGCTTCAGACAGCAACTTATGGGCTCCTAGCCGTTGCACATCCAACATTTGCACCAAATGCGCAGGTTTGTCGAGACTGCCAAAGTTATGGCTCAGAGCCCTACGCGTGACTATGGGACACACTTGATCATTGCCAATGACACTACTTCACGACTAAATGCCCTGCCCATCGGCCAGTTAGCGTTATATATATTTTTCCGGAAGAGGGCTAGAAGTTAGAGCAACCGCACCACAACGTACGCATGACTAACCTCCGCCCTGCTGTTGTGTGTAGACCCAATCGACAATTTCGCCTTCCGGACTGTAACCGCTTACGGTCGCTTGTAAAAGCTGCCTGACCAATATGTAATCGTCCTTCTCAACGGCGGCCAGCAAAGCGAAAAGTCTAATTTTAAGTACATCCCAAGAAAAGAACTCTTCATTTGCTCGCATAATCATTGGATGACTGGTGGCTACGACGTCATCGCCAATCAGCAATTCCTCATACAGTTTTTCACCAGGACGCAATCCACTGAAGTTGATCAGAATGTCCCCGTGCGGGTTGCTGTCAGAGCGAATACTCAAGCCAGATAGGTGAATCATCTTTTCAGCAAGCTCTACAATCTTCACAGGCTCGCCCATGTCCAGAACGAACACATCACCACCCTGCCCCAGAGAACCCGCTTGGATGACCAATTGCGCAGCCTCAGGAATAGTCATGAAATAACGCGTGATCTTCGGATGCGTAACCGTCAAGGGGCCGCCCGCTTGGATCTGTTTATGAAACAAGGGAATCACTGAGCCTGACGAACCCAATACATTACCGAAGCGAACCATCGTGAAGCGCGTCTTGTTGACGTGCGAAATACTCGAAGTGTCTCCGTACAGGACAGGGGCGACCTCTTTGCTCAAAGCCTGCAATACCAGCTCTGCTAAGCGCTTTGTACTCCCCATCACATTGGTAGGCCGTACAGCCTTGTCGGTCGAAATAAGGACGAAATTTTCGACATTCGCCTGTAAGGCAGCTTGGGCAATGTTCAGCGTGCCCATCACATTGTTGAGAATGCCTTCGGCGATATTGTGCTCCACCATTGGCACATGCTTGTAAGCCGCCGCATGATAGACCGTATCGACCGACCAGGTTCTGAGAACATCCAGCAACTTTTCCTGATGCCGTACCGAACCGAGAATGGGCAATAATCTGACGCTCAACCCTTGCGACTGAACCCTCTCCTCAAGTTCGGAGAGAATGCAGTAAAGATTGTATTCACTGTGATCGAACAGTAATAAACTGGTTGGTTCAAGTGCCACTATCTGCCGGCAAAGTTCAGACCCAATCGAGCCACCGGCCCCGGAGACCAGTACCACGCGCTTTTTGATGCATCGCTCCAGAAGCTCGGGTTTTGCCGGCACAGGGTCCCGGCCCAATAGGTCAGCGATGTCGACTTCCTGGATATCATCGACCTTAACCCGGCCACTGGCCAAGTCCATGAATCCGGGAACACTGCGAACATGCAGTGGATAGCCTTCCAGATAACCAAGTATCTCCCTGCGCCGCGCCCTTGTGGACGATGGAATCGCCAATAAAAGTTCTTCTGCGCCTGTCTCATCAATCATTTGCTGGATACGTTTAGGCTTGTATACCTGCAGTCCGGATATGACCCGATCCGATATGCTGCTATCATCGTCAATAAACGCGACCGGACGCATGACTCGACTCAGACGCAACGCCGCAGCCAATTGATTACCGGCTGCCCCTGCCCCATAAATCGCGATTTTTATCAAGCCGTCATCACGATTAGTAAAAGGAACGTGCTGGGCGGCGGCAAACCAGTCGCCGAGAAAATACTGACGCATCCCAAGTCGTAGGCCACCGATAATGACCATGCTCAACCACCAGTAATTAAAAACGATAGAGCGCGGCACAACAGTCTGGTGATTACTATATAGATATACAACCAACGCCAGCAGCAATGCGGAGAGGCTGACAGCCTTGATGATGGCAATTAGTGCATCGTTGCCAAAATAGCGCATGACTGCTCGGTACATGCCAAAATTAATAAACAGTGGTATGGCTATTACAGGGGCGCTGAGAAATAACCAAAAATGAACGATGAACGGATTGTTTAGATCGTCAAACCCTAACCGAACGACAAATGACAGCCATAATGCCAGCCATACCAGCACGATGTCGGTTACAACTTGCAAGAAACGTTTTTGCCTGCGCGACAAGCCCACTAATCGGGAGCGTAAACTATTCATAAACCCTTTTATACCTCAATCCCTAATACTGCCAATAGAAACGGCAGTTGCATGAGTATCTCGTATTCGTTTCAATAATTCATTATCCGGCTTTTTCGAGTTCGCCCGCGTGAAACTTGATAGCCAGCAGTACCAACGGTGCGTATGCCAGCAGCAAGCCTAAGAGTCCATCAAGCCCCATGCCGACACCAACAGCGATAGGTAGCAGCCATAACAGATTGATGGCCGCTACGGCTAGGGTTACCGGCAGATGCCGGCCAGCCTGTCGCGAAGCATACTGATAAGCATGGCTGCGATGCGCCTCATAAACCTTATCTCCGCGCAATAATCGGCGTCCCAGTGTAAAAGTCGCATCAACGATAAATACACCGAGCAAAATCATCCACGCCCAAAGCATTTCGGCTGCCGCCCAGGCAGCCTGCAATGAAAGCACTCCGATCACAATACCAAGGAAGCCACTACCTGCGTCGCCCATGAAAATACGCGCAGGGGGGAAGTTCCAGAACAGGAAGCCTGTAACAGCGACGGCTAATAGCATAGGAGCGAATATCAAATCTTGGTGCCCTGTCAACCAATACACCAAGCAAGCCCCTGCACAGGCACACACAGCTTCAATACTGGCAATGCCGTCGATACCATCCATGAAGTTATACAGGTTAAGCATCCAGACCAGATAGAGGATCGCTAACAAGTGCCCTAGCCAGCCAAGATTCAACTCGAATCCAATAAGTTTGATCGTCGGTAGACCGCCAATACAGAACAACGCCAAAGCTGCCGCAGAAAAATGAGCTAACAACCGCCAACGTGCGGCAATATGTCCATGATCATCGAGAAAACCAACTATCGCAACCAGTACGCCAGCCCCCAATAACGGCCATGAAGTGCTCCAACTCACCAATCCGTTAATCGCGACAAATACCAATGCCACCAGATAGGTCAGCACAATGGCTACACCACCTCCACGTGGCGTCGGCACTGAATGCGAGCTGCGCACGTTGGGAATGTCCATCAAACTGCGCGACAACGCGTAGCGACGCAGAACCCAAGTCATTAGAAGCGACGCGATAAGCACCGCAGCGGACACTAACCAGATGGCCATGTAAGAGTAAGTCCCTGAAACAGAATGCAGGAAGAAACGGTTCGTTGCTCGTCGCGCAATCCATTCAAACCGGTAAATTATTCAAAACCCGCCTGAGCAACCTTCTCACGTAACTACTGTGCGCCAAGCAGAAAATGCCGGGCCGTCGCGGACAACGCTTGGTCGACACAGACTGGAGGCGTCCAATCCAATAACTGACGGGTTTTACCGATGTCCACTTGAAGCGAGCCGCACAGTCGCTGAGACAACGCCCGGCGCCCAAACAAAGACGCACCACACGTGATCATCCATACTGGAACCGGAATCAACCGCGCAGATATCTCCAGTGCACTGGCCATTTTATGGAGTAACTGCGTGGTGGAAAGATCCTCGCCATCGCTGACCAGAAATGTCTCATTGGCCGCTGCAGGGTGCTCAGCACACGTCAGGATCAGATCTACCAGATTATCCAAAGCGACCAGGCTGCGCAGGTTATCAATGGCGCCTAAAGGCAACGGAATACCCCTGTTCAGCCACTTCATCATCGCTAGAAAGTTGGCTTTCACCCCTGGCCCATACACCAACGTAGGGCGAATGATGACTACCTCCATGCCAGTCTGCACGGATAACAAACGCAAAGCCTCTTCAGCTTCCATCTTGGAAATACCATAGGGATCAGCGGGCGCTGGTTCCGCATCGGCGGTGTAAGGTGCACCGGCCAGGGTGCTCTCTCCATTGACCTTGATAGAACTCAAAAAAACGAAGCGCTTGACACCCGCCTGTGCGGCCTGCCTGGCCAATTGCAGTGTGCCATCGACATTCACCTTACGAAAGTCTGCCAATGGGTCGGCACTGGCGTCGCTCATTACATGCACACGGGCGGCGCAATGAATGACCACTGCACAGTCGGCTACGGCATTATTCCAGTTACTTTCGGCGTCGATCGTCCCCATGCGCGTCACATTGACTAAAGTCGACAAGCCAGGCAGGCCCCGACGTACAGCAATAGTAGTATCGAAACGCCCGTCCTCAAGCAAACGATCCAGTACAGCTCTCCCGACAAACCCAGAAGCCCCGGTCAGCAATAGCTTGCTCATCGCTTGTCCGTCCGTCTAAAGGTGGCTTTTCTGAAGAGCAACTCAAGGCGTTGGAACAGATTCTCCTTGGAAAAATGTTTTAGGTAATAACGTCGTCCGGCAAGCCCCATCTGGTCGCGCTCGGAGGCGGACAACGAGCCCATTGCTCGTACGATGCGCGCCAGCCCCTCAACATCGCCAGAAGAACAAGTCATGCCAGCCCCAGACTCGATAACAACTTTGGCCGCCTCACCGTCGATCATCGCAATAACGGGTTTTCCCGAAGCTAAATAGGCCTGGACCTTACCCGGAATCGTTTTCTCAAAAACTTCATTCGTCTTCAAGGACACTAATAGCGCATCTGCGGCGGCAAACAACGCTGGCATTTTTTCCAGAGGGTGCCTTCCCAGCAACAAGACATTATCCATCTGTTGATGCGCGACATGCTGAGCCAACCATTCGCTCGCTCGCCCATCCCCTACAATTACCCAACGTACAGGAAGATCTACGGTAACAGCTTTGGCTGCGGCCATGATGGAAGGGAAGTCTTGCGCATCACCCAAATTACCGGCAAACAGAACCGTAAACACCGAATCATCACGCTGCAGAAGATCAGACTCTGCCTGCACTTCACTGGAAAAGTCGTCTTCCGCCCAACTGGGAAAGTACACTAACCGCTCCGACGATATAGATTGGGTACAGTACTTCCTGACGTTCTCATCGAAGGAAAGCGACTGCAACAATAGATAGTCGGTGCGATTATAGATCCACGACACAACCTTACCCACAAGCCTGAGTAATTTCGGATTCCTGATAACGCCAACTGCGCTGAGGGTGTCAGGCCAAAGGTCCAGCACCCAGACAAACACCGGTGTCTTTTTCAATCGACCAAGCACCAATGCAGGTATCGCCACCATGATCGGTGATACGGCATATACAAAGATTGAATCAAATGACTGGCCGCGAAGCTTGCAGCTGCCAATAGTTGAAGCACTTGTGAAAAATGAAAGGTAGTTCAAGGCAAGCGTGGCGCTACGCTTACCCCGTGCCAACATCGGAACCCTAACTACCTTTGCCCCGTAATAATTCGAAAACCGGTCGGGATCACGCAGGTAATCACCGTAGACCTGCCCCTCCGGATAGTTGGGCTGCCCCGTAAGCACTGTCACCTCATGGCCTCTGGCAACAAATCCTTCGACGAGGTTGTTGATGCGCATGTTTTCCGGCCAGAAATATTGGGTCACCACCAAAATCCTGAGTGGCTTATCCTGGTTGAAACTTTCCAATCAGTATTGCTTCCATACTGTGCGCATGACGTAGTCACGGTAGCTATGGATGATTCGCACAACCTTTTCGGCAACATTGGGCATGCTGTAATCCGCGACGAGGCGCAACGTTCGCTCTTGCCCTGAAGCCTGGCTTTCCAGAAGCTGCAAGCCCTGCATGACACGCTGAGCCTCCAATCCGACCATCATGACCGCCGCTTCCTCCATTCCTTCCGGACGCTCATGAGCCTCTCGCAGGTTCAGCGCAGGAAAGTTGAGGATTGATGATTCTTCGTTGACCGTGCCACTGTCCGACAGCACTGCCTTTGCGGTGAGCTGCAGCTTGTTGTAATCCTTGAAGCCTAGCGGTTTGAGCAGTTGTACATTTGAGTGGAAGGTAACACCCATGGCATCCACACGCTTTTGTGTACGAGGGTGCGTCGTGACGATAACGGGGAGATCATAGTGAACCGCCACGGTATTCAGAACTTCGACCAATTTGAGGAAATTCTTGTCGGAGTCGATGTTTTCTTCGCGGTGTGCACTCACGACAAAAAACTCGCCTGCGTTCAACCCCAGACGTGTCAAGACGTCTGAAGCCTCGATACCCTCACGATAGCAATTGAGTACTTCAAACATCGGGCTGCCGGTTTTGATCACCATGTCGGGTGGCAGGCCTTCGCGCAACAGATAATCGCGCGCAATGCTGCTATAGGTCAGGTTGATGTCAGCGGTGTGGTCGACAATGCGCCGGTTGATCTCTTCAGGCACACGCATGTCAAAGCAGCGATTACCGGCTTCCATATGGAATGTGGGAATCTTGCGCCGCTTGGCGGGAATGACCGCCATGCAGCTGTTCGTGTCACCCAGGACCAACAACGCGTCAGGGTTTTCCTCTTCGAGAACGCGATCTACAGCGATGATCACATTACCGATTGTCTGGGCTCCACTGGCACCTGCGGAGTTGAGAAAGTGATCTGGCTTGCGAATACCGAGATCTTGGAAAAAAATCTCGTTCAGTTCGTAATCGTAGTTTTGCCCGGTATGCACCAGAACGTGTTCACAATGCTCGTCCAACTTGGCGATCACTCGTGACAAACGGATAATTTCCGGACGTGTGCCCACAACCGTGACAACTTTCAGTTTTTTCATCTCAACACTCTTCCAGAATCATTAACACTGAGATAGCCCCACAGTGTATTGCCTGACACCCTAGGCTCAAGCTTGAGTACCAACCGGCATCGCAAAAGTATCCGGCCGCTCGCGGTCAAAAATCTCGTTAGCCCAGAGCATGACAATCATCTCGTCTCCGCCAACATTGGTGATGTCGTGGGTCCAACCCGGCACCGTTTCCACTACCCGAGGTTGCTCGCCATCGGTAAAGAGTTCATAAAACTCGCCAGATACGATATGGCGAAAACGAAAACAGGCCTTGCCTTTGATCACCAGAAACTTTTCGGTTTTGCTGTGATGATAATGACCGCCACGCGTGACACCAGGGTGGGCGGTAAAATAAGAAAACTGTCCACTGTCTTTGGTTTTCAGCATCTCGACGAAAACGCCACGCGGATCGCCGTGCTTCACGAGCTCGTACGTGAACTGCTCGACAGGCAAATAACTGACATAAGTAGAATAAAGTGCGCGCACTAACCCCGTACCCACGGCCTCGCTGATCATAGTCTCACGACTGTCGCGAAAGGCGTGCAACTGGTCAGCCAGCGCCCCCACTGTGATGCTGTATACCGGATGCACCTGAGCATGGGAGTCGGAGTCTACCTCCATCGCCCGGATAAAACACTCGATCACGTCATCGATATAGACAAGGTTGATCAGGGCCTGACGATCATTGACCTGAATCGGAAGTCCGCGCGTGATGTTATGGCAGAAAGTCGCCACCGCAGAGTTGTAATCGGGGCGCGCCCACTTACCAAATACGTTTGGCAAACGCAAGACTTGAACCTTTGAGCCATGGTTTAGCTGCAATGCCTGCAGCACCTGCTCAGCTGCCAGCTTGCTGGCACCATAGGGATTATCGCGGTCGACTTGAGTCGATGACGTGTAAAGCACCGGAATGGGCTTGCCACTCGCTTTAATCGCATCACAAAGCGCCAGAGTCAAGTCAGTATTACCCTCTTTGAACTCCTCCGGCGATTGGGGCCGATTGACGCCCGCCAAATGAAAAACAAAATCCACACCGGCCAATAGAGAAGGTAACTGGGCGACGGTGTTGTGCCGAGTGAAGGTGACGATTTCGACATCCTTGCGCTCGCTCAAGTGAGCGATCAGGTTTTTCCCGACAAAACCATTGGCGCCCGTGATAAGTACCTTCATCCCTCACTCCTCCGGTGTAGCGGTCTCGCCACGCTGAATAGCCTGCATAAATTCGAGCTTCAGCAGTAAGCGCTGCATGCCAGCCACATCCAGCCGTTCGGTATTATGGGAGTTGTAGTCTTCAGTACGAGAGATCTTCTCCTCGCCCTGTTCTACAAATTTGGAGTAATTCAAGTCACGCAGATCAGGAGGAATTCGGTAGTAGTCGCCCTTATCTTCAGCACATGCCATCTCTTCACGGCTCAACAGTGCCTCAAACAACTTTTCACCGTGGCGAGTACCGATTACCTGAATGGAATGATCTGGTTTACCGACCATTGCGGTGAGGGCCTTGGCCAGGGTTTCAACGGTCGCGGCAGGTGCCTTCTGAACAAAAAGATCACCATTCCTGCCGTGCTCAAAGGCGTACAACACTAAATCGACCGCATCCGCGAGCGTCATCATGAAACGCGTCATATTCGGATCAGTCAGAGTCAACGCCCGCCCGGCGCGGATCTGTTCGATAAACAACGGAATCACGGAGCCGCGAGAAGCCATCACATTGCCGTAGCGAGTACCGCAGATAACCGTCCCGGAATCGTCCAGGTTGCGGGATTTGGCTACCATGACCTTTTCCATCATCGCCTTGGAAATGCCCATGGCGTTGATCGGATACACAGCCTTGTCGGTGCTGAGACAAACCACACGCTGTACGTCGTTCTGGATAGCAGCTTCCAGCACGTTTTCGGTACCGATAACGTTGGTTTTTACAGCTTCCATTGGATGAAACTCACAGGAAGGCACTTGTTTAAGTGCCGCCGCGTGAAAAATGTAGTCTACGCCACGAGTAGCGTTGAGCACGCTCTGATAGTCGCGCACATCACCGATGTAAAATTTCAGCTTGGCGTCGGCATACCGCTTGCGCATGTCATCCTGCTTCTTCTCGTCACGACTGAAAATGCGGATTTCGGCAATATCGCTCCCAAGGAAACGTTTGAGTACCGCATTACCGAACGAGCCGGTGCCACCAGTGATCAGAAGCGTTTTTCCACTGAACATAATGAGTCCTAAAGCAACGCGCATTACACGACAACTTTCTAGCCGGCGACTCACCCTCTATACCTGCTGACCAGCAAGGCCAACATGCCCCCCTGGAATGATCAGCGGAGAAGATACTCAGGGGAAACGTCGAAATTCACTAGCAACAGCTAGAAAATTAGCATTGTGTGGTGCGGTGAACGATGAATGATTTGGAATTGCTGGCTATTTTAAGGCCTGCATTCTCAATGTCAAAAGCCAACGCAGATACGGTAAGCGCAAGCACAGTTTTTAGCGTGCTAAGGTGGGAAAGTAATCAACCACAAAACCTCGCACGGACAGCATTGACTTCAGGTCACCACTGTATGAAAGCTTCGTGAGCGAGCGCATAAAAGGCTCAAAATTTGGTCACCCGCTGACATCATAGGCGCAATTTATTAGCCCCCCCCCAAGAAGAGAAGATAGCAATAAAATCAACGCACCTAACGAAGAGCTGTCAAAATATCAATCAGATGATTAATTTGACAAGGAAGGTTGATTAGCGTTTTGGATGAGTGTTTTTACGGCTTAATAGCCACCCTAGCGCCGCCCCGACAATCATACCGGCAATTAATGTAAGCACCAGAATCACAGAAACAGGAACCTCAGCAGTAGACCAACCAAAAAACGAAAGCGCTAAAATCTCCTGATTCTCTAAGACAAACGCCAAAATCACAAGCACCAAGAATAAAACTATTACCCCCGACAAAAAGCGCTTAGCCTTATGCATAATTTTCTCCCACTCCGAAGCAACTCAGCCGCCTTCATCTTCATCCTCATTCACCCGATCCCGCAATTCCTTCCCCGGCTTGAAATGAGGCACAAATTTCCCATCCAGACTCACTGACTGCCCAGTCTTGGGATTCCGCCCTACCCTTGGCGCGCGGTAGTGCAAGGAGAAGCTGCCAAACCCACGGATCTCAATCCGATCACCAGTCGCCAGACACTGGGACATTTGCTCGAGCATGGTCTTGATGGCCAGCTCGACATCCTTGGATGACAGCAGCCCTTGATGGGTGACAATTCGTTCGATCAACTCCGACTTCGTCATATTTTTCCCTTCTTTTTCAAGCAGCTAGGAAAAGCGCTTCGAAGGTTTTAGCATGACTTGATGAATTTGAACAGCCCGCGCGGCAACTTATCTGCGGGATAGATGGAAGCCTGTATGGCCGGCGCGACGCCATCAATTGCAGATCACCAGCATGGTACGGGTTACGGCGCCAGCAGGGTTCCAGCCGAACAGGTAGTCGCCCTCTTCGTCCTTGGCATCACTGGAGCGGGTGATCACCTTGTAGCCCTGCATCTTGCACTCGCGGGCGGCGCGCTTCTCGCACTTCTCCCATTTGTTGCCCAAGCCCGAGCAATCGATCTCAATGCCGCTCACTCCACGCTTGGCATGGGTCTTGGCGCTGGTACTGGAGCAACCTGCGAGCACTACTAGCACTGCAAATAGCACGATAAGCCTGTTCATTTATATCCTTATCAAAACAACGACGCTGGAACAACTTTCATGAAGACTATAGTCAGTTCTGACAGTAAGCCGAGCGTCTTGGTTCTCGATGTTGATTCAACGAATTTCAGGCACAAAAAAGGGCGACCGAAGTCGCCCTTTTTCTATGGTCTGACAGAACTTAGTTCTGTTTTTCCATTTGCGCACGCAGCAGAGCACCAAGAGTGGTGTCAACTGGAGCATCCGACGAGGCTGGCTTGTCGCGCAGGCTCTGGATGGCTTCTTTCTCTTCGATCTCGTCTTTCGACTTGATGGAGAGCTGGATTACGCGGCTCTTGCGGTCAACGCTGATGATCTTGGCTTCTACTTCCTGACCTTCTTTCAGAACGTTGCGCGCGTCTTCAACGCGGTCACGGCTGATTTCGGAGGCTTTCAGAGTCGCTTCGATATCGTCGGCCAGAGTGATGATGGCGCCTTTAGCGTCAACTTCTTTCACAGTGCCCTTAACGATTGCGCCTTTGTCGTTCTCTTGAACGTACTCGGAGAACGGATCGCTTTCCAGCTGCTTGATACCCAGGGAAATACGCTCGCGCTCTGGGTCAACCGACAGGATAACGGTGTCCAGCTCGTCGCCCTTCTTGAAACGACGAACAGCTTCTTCGCCCACTTCGTTCCAGGAGATGTCGGACAGGTGAACCAGGCCGTCGATGCCGCCGTCCAGACCAATGAAGATACCGAAATCGGTGATCGACTTGATGGTGCCGGAGATTTTATCGCCCTTGTTGAACTGGCCAGAGAAATCTTCCCATGGGTTAGATTTGCACTGCTTGATGCCCAGGGAGATACGACGACGCTCTTCGTCGATGTCCAGAACCATAACTTCCACTTCGTCGCCGACTTGTACGACTTTCGAAGGGTGGATGTTCTTGTTGGTCCAGTCCATTTCGGAAACGTGTACCAGGCCTTCCACGCCTTCTTCCAGCTCTGCGAAGCAGCCGTAGTCGGTCAGGTTGGTAACACGCGCGGTCACGCGAGTGCTTTCTGGGTAACGGGCTTTGATAGCAACCCATGGATCTTCACCCAGTTGCTTCAGACCCAGGGAAACACGGTTGCGCTCGCGATCGTATTTCAGAACCTTGACATCGATCTCGTCGCCAACGTTGACGATTTCGGAAGGATGCTTGATACGCTTCCAAGCCATGTCGGTAATGTGCAGCAGGCCATCGACGCCACCCAGATCGACGAATGCGCCGTAATCGGTGAGGTTCTTGACGATACCTTTGACTTGTTGGCCTTCCTGCAGGGATTCCAGCAGAGCTTCACGCTCGGCGGAGTTTTCTGCTTCCAGGACGCTGCGACGGGAAACGACAACGTTGTTGCGTTTCTGGTCGAGTTTGATGACCTTGAATTCGAGTTCTTTGCCTTCCAGGTGCGTGGTGTCGCGCACTGGACGAACGTCGACCAAAGAACCTGGCAGGAACGCACGGATGCCGTTAACGTCGACAGTGAAGCCGCCTTTAACCTTACCGTTGATAACGCCCTTGACCACTTCTTCAGCTGCGAAGGCTGCTTCGAGAACAATCCAGCATTCAGCGCGCTTGGCTTTTTCACGGGACAGCTTGGTTTCACCGAAACCGTCTTCAACCGAGTCCAGAGCAACGTGAACTTCGTCACCGACATTGATAGTCAGGTCGCCAGCATCGTTGTAGAACTGTTCCAGCGGGATCAGAGCTTCAGACTTCAGACCAGCGTGAACGGTTACCCAGCGAGCTTGGTAATCGATATCAACGATAACACCGGTGATGATGGAGCCTGCCTGAAGGTTCAGGGTTTTTAGGCTTTCTTCAAAGAGTTCCGCAAAGCTTTCGCTCATTTTAATTCCTGTTGATAAGGGCGAAGAATACGCCCATCTCCACACCCCAGACGGTGTGGGTTAGTTTCAATTAGAAGAAGCGCCCCAGGACTATGACTGGTCCCCTGCGGCCTTCTTGGTCACCCGGCGATATCGCGAATGGCGATTTCGCTCAAGATGCGTTCCAGCACCTGCTCGATGGACAACTCCGTGGAATCCAGCTGTATGGCATCAGCCGCCGGCTTTAGCGGGGCTACTGCGCGCTGGGTATCACGCTCATCGCGTGCACGGATCTCATCTAGCAGACTCGACAGACTAACACCATCGACTTTGCCCTTCAACTGCAAGTAGCGGCGGCGCGCACGCTCCTCGGCACTGGCGGTCAGGAAAATCTTCAGCGGCGCCTCCGGAAACACCACCGTGCCCATGTCGCGACCATCGGCGACCAGGCCCGGCGGCTCCTGAAACGCGCGCTGACGCTGCAGCAAGGCATCGCGCACGGCCGGCAGCGCGGCAACCTGGGAGGCCCACGAACCGACTTGTTCATTGCGCAGGTCATCGGTCACATCATCGCCTTCAAGGATGATGCGCTGGGGATGACCTTCCGTCGCCCCGACAAACTGCACATCAAGATGCGCCGCCAGCAGCTTCAGCGATTCTTCGTTGGTCAGGTCGACGCCATGGTTGCGTGCGGCAAACGCCAGCAGGCGGTACAGCGCGCCGGAATCGAGCAGACACCAGCCCAGGCGCTTGGCCAGGATGCCGGCGATCGTGCCTTTGCCCGAGCCACTTGGCCCGTCGATGGTAATCACCGGTGCTTTGATATTCACAATTGAGCCTCTTGGGCAACACGGATGCCGACGTGGGCACACAGTGTAAGAAAGTTCGGAAAAGACGTAGCAACATTGGCGCAGTCACGGATACGAATAGGTGCCGTCGCCCGCAGGGAAGCCACACTGAACGCCATGGCAATCCGGTGATCACCCTGGGCGTGCACCTCGCCACCGCCCATCAGGCCACCGTCAATGATAATCCCATCGGGAGTCGGTTCACACTTCACGCCCAGCGCCAACAGACCGTCGGCCATGACCTGGATACGGTCGGATTCCTTCACGCGCAGCTCCTGCGCCCCGCGCAACACAGTGCGGCCCTTGGCACAGGCCGCCGCAACAAACAGCACCGGAAACTCGTCGATCGCCAACGGCACCAAAGCCTCGGGGATCTCGATACCGTTCAGGGCCGCAGCACGCACACGCAAGTCCGCGACAGGCTCGCCGCCTACTTCACGCGGGTTTTCCAAGGTGATATCTGCGCCCATGAGCCGCAGGATATCGATCACCCCGGTCCGCGTCGGGTTGACGCCGACATGCTCCAGCAACAACTCGGAACCCTCGGCAATCGACGCCGCCACCAGGAAAAACGCCGACGAGGAAATATCCCCCGGCACTTCTATATGGGTAGCGGTCAGTGCATGACCCGATTGCACCGACGCGGTCGCGCCACTCACCGCCACCGGGTAGCCAAAACCGCGCAACATGCGCTCGGTATGGTCACGGGTCGGCGCGGGCTCGGTCACCGAAGTCTCGCCCTCGGCGTACAACCCGGCCAGTAACAGGCAGGATTTGACCTGTGCACTGGCCATCGGCATCGAATAGGCCAGGCCTTTCAACACCTGGCCGCCGCGGATGGTCAATGGCGGACGCCCTTCCGGACCGGTCTCGATTACCGCGCCCATTTCCCGCAGCGGCTTGGCCACGCGGCTCATCGGGCGCTTGGACAAGGACGCATCGCCGGTCAACACGCTGTCGAAGCTTTGCGCCGCCAGCAACCCCGACAGCAGCCGCATGGATGTGCCGGAGTTACCCAGGTAGATCGGCCCCGGCGCGGCTTTCAAGCCATGCAAGCCCACGCCATGAATGGTCACGCGCCCATGGTGCGGACCTTCGATGACGACCCCCATGTCGCGAAAAGCCTGCAAGGTCGCCAGGGCGTCTTCACCCTCGAGGAAACCTTCAACCTCTGTCACACCCTCGGCCAACGAGCCGAGCATGATCGAGCGATGCGAGATCGACTTGTCACCCGGCACCCGGATACGTCCGCTCAAGCGGCCGCCCGGGTTGGCGAGGAAGGTCAGGTCATCGGCGTTCACGGCAGTTTCCATATAGGCCCGGCGCGCCAGGATCTTGCTGAAATGCTCACGCGCCACCCGCGCACGGGTGAACACGCCCAACAACTGGTGGCCATCCCCGGCATCAACCGCGTCGCGCAGGGCGTCGAGGTCGCTGCGAAAGGTGTCCAGGGTGCGCAACACCGCTTCGCGGTTAGCGAGGAAGATGTCGTGCCACATCACGGGGTCGCTGCCGGCAATCCGCGTGAAATCGCGAAAGCCACCGGCGGCGTAACGGAAAATCTCGAGGTTTTCATTGCGCTTGGCCAGCGAGTCCACCAGGCCAAATGCGAGCAGGTGCGGCAAATGACTGGTCGCCGCCAGCACTTCGTCGTGGCGCTCGACCTGCATATGCTCCACGTCAGCGCCCAGTTCGCGCCACAGCCGGTCAACCACGGCCAACGCCGCAGGATCGGTCTGCTCAAGCGGCGTCAGGATCACCTTATGGCGCCGGAACAGCTGCGCATTCGATGCCTCCACCCCGCTCTGCTCGGACCCAGCAATCGGATGCCCCGGCACGAAGCGCGCGGGCATGCCGCCAAACGCCTGTTGCGCCGCGCGCACTACGTTGCCCTTGGCACTGCCGACGTCCGTCAGGATCGCCTGCCCCAGGTCCATGCCCGCCAATACCGCCAGCAATTTCTCCATGGCCAGGATCGGCACCGCCAACTGGATCACGTCAGCGCCCTGGCATGCGAGTGCCAGGTCCGCTTCGCAGCGATCCACCACGCCCAACTCGACCGCCAGCTTGCGCGATTGCGGGTCCAGGTCCACCCCGACCACTTCGCCACACAACCCACTCTCACGCAGGCCTTTGGCGAAGGAGCCGCCGATCAACCCCAGACCGACCACCACCAGGCGACCGATCATAGGCACAACAGGTTGCAATGCAGTGACATCAACCACGAGCCAGAACCTTGGCCAACGCCTCCAGGAAGCGGCTGTTTTCTGCCGGCAAGCCAATGGTGATACGCAGGTGGTTCGGCATACCGTAGTTAGCCACCGGACGCACGATCACACCTTCGCGCAGCAGGCCCTGGAATACCGGAGCAGCCACTTGGCCGAGGTCGACACAGATGAAGTTGCCCTTGGACGGAATCCAGCCCAGGCCCAGTTCGCGAAAGCCTGCCTGCAACTGCAGCATGCCGCTTTCGTTGATGCGCCGACCCTCTTGCAGGTATTCGGCATCCTGCACGGCAGCACAGGCCGCCGCCAGCGCGAGGCTGTTGACGTTGAACGGTTGGCGCACGCGGTTCAGCACGTCCGCGACGACCGCCGTGGACAGGCCGTAGCCCACTCGCAGCGACGCCAGGCCATAGGCCTTGGAAAAGGTGCGCGAGACCAGCAGGTTCGGGTAGGCGGCCAGGAAGTCGAGGCCGTCCGGCAGGTCGCTGCCTTCGGCGTACTCGATGTAGGCCTCGTCCAGCACCACCAGCACGTGCTCCGGCACATCCTGCAGGAAGTCGTTCAGCGCCTGCGCGTCGAACCAGGTGCCAGTCGGGTTGTTCGGGTTGGCGATGAACACCACACGGGTCTGCGCGTCGATGGCTGCCAGCATGGCCGGCAGGTCGTGGCCCCACTCCTTCGCAGGAATGATGCGCGCATCAGCGCCGACCGCCTGGGTCACGATCGGATAGACCGCAAACGCGTGTTCGCTGAACACCGCGTTGAGGCCCGGCGCCAGGTAGGCACGGCCGACCAGCTCGAGAATGTCGTTGGAACCGTTGCCCAAGGTCACCTGGCTCAGCTCGACCCGGCACTTTTGCGCCAGCAGGGACTTGAGCGCAAAGCCGTTGCCATCGGGGTAACGGGTCAGCTCGGCCAGCTCCTCACGAATGGCCGCCAACACCTTGGGGCTCGGGCCCAGCGGGTTTTCGTTACTGGCCAACTTGACGATCTTCGAAGGATCCAGGTTCAACTCACGCGCCAGCTCGTCCACAGGCTTGCCTGGAACGTAAGGCGACAGTTGTTGCACGCCCGGCTGAGCCAGGGCGAGGAAGTTGCCACTCATGTTAAAGCCTCACAAAACCGCTTTCGGGTAAGAGCCCAGCACTTTGAGTGCCACGGCTTCCTGACTGATTTTCTCGAGCACACCCTTGACCAGTGGGTCGCGGTGATGGCCGACGAAGTCGATAAAGAACACGTAAGTCCATTTACCGCTGCGCGAAGGACGAGTCTCGATACGCGTCAGGTCAATCCCGTTGTCGTGGAACGGCACCAGCAGCTCATGCAGCGCGCCGGGCTTGTTGCTCATGGAGACGATGATCGACGTCTTGTCGTCGCCGGTCGGCGGTACTTCCTGGTTGCCGATCATCAGGAACCGCGTGGAGTTGTCCGGGCGATCCTCGATTTTCTCGGCCAGGCGCGTCAGGCCATACAGGCCTGCAGCCATGTCACCGGCAATGGCCGCCGAATTCCACTCACCCTTGACCCGCTTGGCTGCCTCGGCGTTGCTGGACACCGCCACGCGCTCGACATTCGGGTAATGCGCGTCCAGCCACTTGCGGCACTGGGCCAGCGACTGGGCATGGGAGTAGATACGGCTGATGCTGTCGGTCTTGGTGTTCTCGCCCACCAGCAGGTGGTGGTGGATGCGCAGCTCGACTTCGCCACAGATCACCATGTCGTGCTCGAGGAAGCTGTCCAGCGTGTGGTTGACCGCGCCTTCGGTGGAGTTTTCCACCGGCACCACGCCAAAGTTCACCGCACCAGCCGCCACTTCACGAAACACTTCGTCGATCGCCGCCATTGGCTTGCTGATCACCGCGTGGCCGAAGTGCTTCATGGCCGCCGCCTGGGTGAAGGTGCCTTCAGGCCCGAGGTAAGCCACTTTCAGCGGCTGCTCCAGCGCCAGGCAGGAAGACATGATTTCACGGAACAACCGCGCCATCTCTTCATTGCCCAATGGGCCCTTGTTGCGCTCCATCACGCGCTTGAGCACCTGGGCTTCACGCTCAGGCCGGTAGAACACTGGCACTTCGCCTTCGGCCAGGGAGGCCATCTTTACCCGTGCCACTTCCTGGGCGCACCGCGCGCGCTCACTGATCAGCTCCAGGACTTTCTCGTCCAGGCTGTCAATGCGCACGCGCAGGGCCTTGAGTTCTTGCTCAGACATTAGCCGTGTTCCTTTTCGAACTCTGCCATGTAGGCCACCAACGCGTTGATGGCGTGGATGTCGACAGCGTTGTAGATGGAGGCGCGCATGCCACCGACCGAACGGTGGCCCTT
Organism: Pseudomonas sp. 13B_2.1_Bac1; assembly: GCF_025466155.1. Classification (NCBI taxonomy): domain Bacteria; kingdom Pseudomonadati; phylum Pseudomonadota; class Gammaproteobacteria; order Pseudomonadales; family Pseudomonadaceae; genus Pseudomonas; species Pseudomonas sp. 13B_2.1_Bac1. Next base: position 44,073 of record NZ_JANLOH010000102.1, read on the forward strand.
GAGGTTCAGCAGGCCGCGCGCGTCGGCACCGGCCAGGAACGGCTTGTCCAGGCGGTCATCGGCCAGGCGGAACGGCACGTTCATCCACGAGCGGTCGGTCAGGTTGATCGGGTTGCTGTACAGGCCGCTGGCGTCGATGAAGTCGTAGAGGGTGCGCTTCTTCTCTTCGTTCAGCTTGCCCATGGCAGCCACGCCGCCCTGCTCCTTGAGCCACTCGAAGACCAGGCCGGACAGGTACCAGGCGAACGCCGGCGGGGTGTTGTACATCGAGCCGTTATCGGCCGCGACCTTGTAGTTGAGCATGGTCGGGCACAGCGAACGGGCACGCCCCAGCAGGTCTTCGCGGATGATGTTGACCAGGATGCCGCTCGGGCCGATGTTCTTCTGCGCGCCGGCGTAGATCATGCCGTACCTGGAGACATCGATCGGGCGCGAGAGGATGTCCGAGGACATGTCGCACACCAGTGGGACGTCGCCTACTTCCGGTACCCAGTCGAATTCCAGGCCGCCGATGGTCTCGTTCGCTACGTAGTGCACGTAGGCCGCGTCCTTCGACAGCTTCCACTCGTTCTGGCCGGGAATGGCGAAATAGTCGTAGGGCTTGGCGGTACCGGCAACGTTGACCTGACCGTAGCGCGAAGCCTCTTCAATGGCCTTCTGACCCCAGATACCGGTGTCGATGTAGTCGGCGGTGCCGTCTTCCGGCAGCAGGTTCAGGGGCAGCTGGGCGAACTGCTGGCTGGCGCCGCCCTGCAGGAACAACACTTTGTAGTTGGATGGGATGTCCAGCAAGTCGCGCAGATCCTGCTCGGCCTTGGTGGCAATGGACACGAACTCATCGCTGCGATGGCTCATTTCCATCACGGAGAGGCCTTTTCCATGCCAGTCGAGGAGTTCACCCTGCGCACGCTGCAGGACTGCTTCAGGAAGCGCCGCGGGACCGGCACAGAAGTTATAGGCTCTCTTGCTCACATCCAATCTCACTCTGATCTGGTGGGGCTGCAATCATGTTCGGCAACAACCTTTCTCTGGGGCGAACCCTTGTGGGAGCTGGCTTGCCTGCGATAAGGGCACCTCGGTAGCGCAGTGATACCGTGGCGCTGCCATCGCGGGCAAGCCAGCTCCCACATTGAGCGCGTCCAGCCAAAGGACGTGTTATTTCACAAGGGACAAACAACAAGGGGGCGAATCTTCATCCGCCCCCTGTGTGTCCGCTTATTCCTGCGGTTCTTCTTCGTCTGCGGCAGCGTCGAGGGTTGGCTCGTCGACGTTGTCATCGCCTGCCGGGATCACCTCGCCGTCGAATTCCTCACCTTCCAACTCTTCGCCTTCGACTTCCGATGGCTCCTGCACACGCTCCAGGCCCACCAGTTTTTCGTCTTTGGCCAGCTTGATCAGCGTCACGCCCTGGGTGTTACGGCCCAGGCTCGACACTTCGGCCACACGGGTACGTACCAGCGTGCCCTGGTCGGAAATCAGCATGATCTCCTCGCCGTCGAGCACCTGGACCGCGCCGACCAGACGGCCGTTGCGATCGTTGCTGACCATGGCGATCACGCCCTGGCCGCCACGCTTGTACTCCGGGAACTCGCTGATGGCGGTGCGCTTGCCATAACCACGCTCGGAAGCCGTGAGGATCTGGCTGCCTTCTTCCGGGATCAGCATCGAAATCAGCTTCTGCCCTTCCGGCAGACGCATGCCACGCACACCGCGGGCGGTACGGCCCATGGCGCGGACGTCGGATTCCTTGAAGCGCGTGACCTTGCCGCCGTCGGAGAACAGCATGACTTCACGCTCGCCATCAGTAATGGCGGCGGAGATCAGCACGTCGCCTTCGTCCAGCTCCAGCGCGATCAGGCCCACGCTGCGTTGACGGCTGAAGGATTCCAGCGGGGTCTTCTTCACGGTGCCTTTGGCGGTCGCCATGAAGATGAAGTGACCTTCGGTGTATTCCTCGACCGGCAGCATGGTGGTGATGTACTCATCACTGTCCAGCGGCAGCAGGTTGACCAACGGACGACCACGGGCGGCACGCGAGGCTTCCGGGATCTCGTAGGTCTTGAGCCAGTACACCTTGCCCTTGCTGGAGAACAGCAGCAGCGTGGTGTGGCTGTTGGCGACCAGCAGGTGAGCGATGTAGTCCTCATCCTTCACGCCGGTAGCCGATTTACCTTTACCACCACGGCGCTGGGCCTGGTACGCAGCCAGGGGCTGGGTCTTGGCATAACCACCGTGGGAAATGGTCACGACGCGCTCTTCTTCCGGGATCATGTCACCCAGGGTCAGATCGAGACGCGCATCGAGGATTTCGGTGCGGCGCACGTCGCCGTATTCGGCGCGGATCACTTCCAGTTCTTCGCGGATCACTTCCATCAGGCGCACGGCGCTGCTGAGGATGCGGATCAACTCGCCGATCTGGTTGAGGATCTCCTGGTACTCGGCCAGCAGCTTCTCGTGCTCCAGGCCGGTCAGGCGGTGCAGGCGCAGCTCCAGGATGGCCTGGGCCTGTTCCGGCGACAGGAAGTACTTGCCTTCGCGCAGACCGTATTGCGGGTCCAGGGTCTCCGGACGGCACGAGTCGGCGCCGGCGCGTTCAACCATGGCCACCACGGCGCTGGATTCCCAAGGGGTGCTGATCAGCGCTTCCTTGGCTTCCGACGGGGTTGGCGAGGCCTTGATCAGGGCGATCACCGGGTCGATGTTCGACAGCGCAACTGCCTGGCCTTCCAGGATGTGGCCGCGCTCGCGGGCCTTGCGCAGTTCGAACACGGTGCGGCGGGTGACCACTTCACGGCGGTGACGAACGAAGGCTTCGAGCAGATCCTTGAGGTTCAGGATGCGCGGGCGGCCGTCGATCAGTGCTACCACGTTGATACCAAACACGCTTTGCAGCTGGGTCTGGGCGTAGAGATTGTTGAGGATCACCTCAGGCACTTCGCCACGACGCAGCTCGATCACCACGCGCATACCGTCTTTGTCGGACTCGTCGCGCAGCTCGGTGATGCCTTCGAGCTTCTTCTCTTTGACCAGCTCGGCGATCTTCTCGATCAGACGCGCCTTGTTCAGCTGGTACGGCAGTTCGGTGATGACGATCTGCTGGCGGCCACCGACCTTGTCGATGTCTTCGATGATCGAGCGGGCGCGCATGTAAATGCGCCCGCGACCGGTGCGGTAGGCTTCGATGATACCGGCGCGACCGTTGATGATCGCAGCGGTCGGGAAGTCCGGACCGGGGATGTATTGCATCAGCTCATCGACAGTCAGCTCAGGATTGTCGATAAGGGCCAGGCAACCGTCGATGACTTCACCGAGGTTGTGTGGCGGGATGTTGGTGGCCATGCCCACGGCGATACCGCTGGAGCCGTTGACCAGCAGGTTTGGAATCTTGGTCGGCATGACGGCCGGGATCATTTCGGTGCCGTCGTAGTTCGGCACCCAGTCCACGGTTTCTTTATGCAGGTCGGCCAGCAGCTCGTGCGCCAGCTTGGTCATGCGCACTTCGGTATATCGCATGGCCGCGGCATTGTCGCCGTCGACCGAACCGAAGTTGCCCTGGCCGTCTACCAGCAGGTAGCGCAGGGAAAACGGCTGGGCCATCCGAACGATGGTGTCGTACACCGCAGTGTCGCCGTGAGGGTGATACTTACCGATCACGTCACCGACAACACGGGCAGATTTCTTGTACGGCTTGTTCCAGTCGTTACCCAGCTCGCTCATCGCGAACAGCACACGCCGGTGCACGGGCTTCAAGCCATCGCGCGCATCAGGCAGTGCCCGACCGACAATTACGCTCATCGCGTAGTCGAGGTAGGACTGTTTCAGCTCGTCTTCGATATTGACCGGGAGGATTTCTTTGGCCAGTTCGCCCATGAGAAGCCTGATTCCTTTTTCGGGTGAAACTTCGTCACATCCATATGGGACGAACGAAGCTCGCCGCTGCCGGCACAGTGCCTGACAACGACTTACGACAAATCAACGAGTTATGACACGGATCTGCACGTTATAGGCCACCCCTCGGGGCAGCCCTGGAAACCGCCGGATGTTATCACAATCGCCGCCACGCACCTATCCCCCTGATGCGCATGGAGCATAGTAAGTTGACGGATGACAGGCTTGAGGGCGACGAGAGGGGCTCAGAGATGCCTTGGTGCTATTTTTTGCGTATGGATCCAATGGTTTTGTTGACATTTGAGGGGGTTCGCCGGCAAGCCAGTTCCTACAATGTTGCACAGTGCGCACCGCCACTGCAGGAACTGGCTTGCCAGCGATAGCAATCTCGAAGACCGCAACGCCCTCAATGCAATCGTTTACGGCACATCAACTTGGCCAGCTTGGCGGTGTCCGGCCGTTCGACGATGCCTTTCTCAGTCACGATCACATCGATCAGGTCGGCGGGAGTCACGTCGAACACGGGGTTGAAAGCCGCCACGTCCAAACGCTGCTCGGCGACTTCCAGCAACTCGCCCGCGTCGCGCTCTTCCAGAGCGACGTCCTCGCCAGTGGCCATCATCAGGTCCAGCGTCGAACTCGGCGCCACCACCATGAAGCGCACGCCATGGTGCATGGCACACACTGCCAACTGATAAGTGCCGATCGTGCCGATCACATCGCCATTGGCCGCGATGCAGTCGGCGCCGACGACCACCCAGGTCACCCCTTTGGTCTTGAGAATATGCGCGCCGGCCGAGTCTGCATTGACGGTGGTCGCAATCCCCTCGCCCGCCAGCTCCCAGGCCGTCAACCGCGAGCCCTGCAGCCAGGGGCGCGTTTCGTTGACGTAGACATGCTCGACCAACCCCTCCAGGAAGGCAGCGCGGATCACCCCGAGGGCCGTGCCGACACCCCCGGTGGCCAGGGCGCCAGCATTGCCATGGGTGAGGATCGCCTGGGCATTGCCCTGGTGCTTGCGAATCCGCTCAAGGCCCAGCTGCGCCATGCTCAGGTTGGCTTCACGGTCACTTTCGTGGATCGCGATGGCTTCGGCTTCCAGCACCGCCGCCGGGTCGGCGTGCTTCTTGAGACGGTCGAGGCGGTCACGCATGCGCTTGAGGGCCCAGAACAGATTCGACCCTGTCGGACGCGAATCGGCCAGCAACGCGTAGTCCTCTTCCCATGCCGCCTGCCAGTCACCGCCTTCGGCAATGCGTTGACGGGCGGCGAGCACCAGGCCGTAGGCTGCGCTGATGCCGATGGCCGGCGCACCACGCACGGTCATCGAGCGGATGGCAGCGGCGACGTCTTCGACCGTCGAACACACCACCCAGCTTTCGCGGGAGGGTAAAACACGCTGATCGAGCAGGTGCAGTGCGCCATCACGCCAATCGATGGCCTTCACTTTCTCCGCTGCCAACAGTCGATCGCGCATCCCTCACCCCGTACTCATCAACAAAAGCCGCCGATTATAGCGATCCGCCAGCCTGGACGCTCGGGTATACTTCGCCCTTCTTTTATAGCTGCCCCGGAAGAAGCCTGCGATGACCGCCACTGCCGCCCCGCTCGACTTATTACTCCTGCCGACCTGGCTGGTGCCTGTCGAACCTGCCGGCGTGGTGCTCAAGGAGCATGCCCTGGGGATCCGCGATGGGCGCATTGCCTTTATCGGCCCACGGGCTGCCGCGCTGAAACTGGCGGCTACCGAGGTCCGCGAGCTGCCGGGCATGCTGCTCAGCCCGGGCCTGATCAACGCCCACGGGCACGCGGCGATGAGCCTGTTTCGCGGCCTGGCCGATGACCTGCCGCTGATGACGTGGCTGGAAAAACACATCTGGCCCGCCGAAGCCAAATGGGTCGATGAGGCCTTTGTGCGGGACGGCACCGACCTGGCGATCGCCGAGCAACTCAAGGGCGGCATCACCTGCTTCTCCGACATGTATTTCTACCCCAAGGTCGCCAGCGATTGCGTGCACAACAGCGGCATGCGCGCGCAGATCGCTATTCCGATCCTCGACTTCCCGATTCCCGGCGCCAGCAGCGCCGATGAGGCGATCCGCCAGGGCATCGAGCTGTTCGGCGACCTCAAGCACCACCCGCGCATCAAGATCACCTTCGGCCCCCACGCGCCCTACACCGTGTGCGATGCCAACCTGGAAAAGATCCGCGTGATCGCCGAGGAGCTGGACGCCGCGATCCATATGCATGTGCACGAAACCGCCTTCGAGGTCCAACAGGCCGTCGAGCAGACCGGCGAACGGCCGCTGGCACGCCTGGGCCGCCTCGGGCTGCTCGGCCCGCGCTTCCAGGCCGTTCATATGACCCAAATCAGCGAGGACGACCTGGCTTTGCTGGTAGAAAGCAACACCAGCATCATCCATTGCCCGGAGTCGAACCTGAAACTGGCCAGTGGCTTCTGCCCGGTGGAGCGCCTGTGGCAGGCTGGGGTCAATGTGGCCATCGGCACCGACGGCGCCGCCAGCAACAATGACCTCGACCTGCTGGGCGAAACCCGTACAGCGGCGATGCTGGCCAAGGCTGTCGCCGGCTCGGCCACCGCCCTGGATGCCCACCGTGCACTGCGCATGGCGACGCTCAACGGCGCGCGCGCCATGGGCCTGGAGAACGAAATCGGCTCGCTGGAAGTCGGCAAGGCCGCGGACATGGTGGCCTTCGATCTTTCCGGGCTGGCGCAACAACCGATCTACGATCCGGTCTCACAGCTTATATATGCCACCGGACGCGATTGCGTGAAACACCTTTGGGTCGCCGGCAAGCAGTTGCTCGACGACCGGCAATTGACCCGCATGGATGAACAACAGTTGACCGCCACGGCCATTGCCTGGGGCCAACGCATCAGCGGACACCACGAATAACGCCGGTGCCGGGCGTGCGCGCCGGGCACCGACCACACGATTTATCAGGTTTAGAGGATTCACCATGAGCAACGTCGACCACGCCGAAATCGCCAAATTCGAAGCCCTCGCCCACCGCTGGTGGGACCGCGAGAGCGAGTTCAAGCCCCTGCACGACATCAACCCGCTGCGGGTCAACTGGATTGACGAACGCGTCAACCTGGCCGGCAAGAAGGTGCTGGACGTCGGTTGCGGCGGCGGCATCCTCAGCGAAGCCATGGCCCAGCGCGGCGCCACCGTGATGGGGATCGACATGGGCGAAGCGCCACTCGCCGTAGCCCAGTTGCACCAGCTGGAATCCGGTGTGAGCGTGGAATACCGCCAGATCACCGCCGAAGCCCTGGCCGAGGAAATGCCCGAGCAGTTCGACGTGGTCACCTGCCTGGAAATGCTCGAGCACGTGCCAGACCCGTCCTCGGTGATCCGCGCCTGCTTCCGCATGGTCAAGCCGGGCGGCCAGGTGTTCTTCTCCACCATCAACCGCAACCCCAAGGCCTACCTGTTCGCGATCATCGGCGCCGAATACATCATGAAGCTGCTGCCGCGCGGCACCCACGACTTCAAGAAATTCATCCGCCCTTCCGAGCTGGGTGCCTGGAGCCGCCAGGCCGGGCTGACCGTCAAGGACATCATCGGCCTGACCTACAACCCGTTGACCAAGCACTACAAGCTGGCCAGCGACGTTGACGTCAACTACATGATCCAGACCCTGCGCGAGGAGTAAGCCTGTGAAGTTGCGAGCGGTTCTCTTCGATATGGACGGTACCCTGCTGGACACCGCGCCGGACTTTATCGCCATCTGCCAGGCGATGCGTGCCGATCGCGGCCTGGCGCCGATCAACGACCAGCACATCCGCGATGAAATCTCCGGTGGCGCCCGCGCCATGGTCGCCGTGACCTTTTCCATGGACCCCGAATCGCCAGGTTTTGAAGCGTTGCGCCAGGAGTTCCTGGAGCGCTACCTCAAGGGCTGCGCGATCCACAGCAAGCTGTTCGATGGCATGGAAGAACTGCTCGAAGACATCGAGAAAGCCAAGCTGATCTGGGGCGTGGTCACCAACAAGCCGGTGCGCTTTGCCGAGCCGATCATGCAGCAACTGGGCCTGGCCGAACGTTCGGCGCTGTTGATCTGCCCGGACCATGTGAAGAACAGCAAGCCGGACCCGGAGCCGCTGATCCTGGCCTGCAAGATGCTCGACCTGGACCCGGCCAGCGTGCTGTTCGTGGGCGATGACCTGCGCGACATCGAGTCCGGCCGCGACGCCGGCACGCGCACGGCGGCGGTGACCTACGGCTACATCCACCCGGATGACAACCCGCGTCACTGGGGCGCCGATGTGGTGGTGGATCACCCGCTGGAGCTGCGCAAGGTGTTGGATAACGCGCTGTGCAGCTGCTGAGGCCAATGGAGATATAAATGTGGGAGCGGGCGTGCTCGCGAAGGCAGCGTGTCAGTCAATGAACGTGTCAACTGACCCGCCGCCTTCGCGAGCACGCCCGCTCCCACAGGGGATCTTCACTATTCTCAAGCGTGGTGTTAGCAATCTGTTGAATTTTGTCGAGGCTATTTATGTTTGATTACTCCGCACGTCCAGAACTGCTCAAAGACCGCGTCATCCTGGTGACCGGTGCCGGTCGCGGGATTGGTGCGGCGGCGGCGAAAACCTACGCGGCCCATGGCGCCACGGTGCTGCTGCTGGGCAAGACCGAAGCCAACCTGGCCCAGGTCTACGACGAGATCGAAGCCGCAGGCCACCCGCAGCCGGTGGTGATCCCGTTCAACCTGGAGACAGCCCTGCCGCATCAATACGATGAGCTGGCGGCGATGATCGAAAAGGCCTTCGGCCACCTCGACGGGTTGCTGCACAACGCCTCGATCATCGGCCCACGGACACCGATCGAGCAGTTGTCCGGTGAAAACTTCATGCGCGTGATGCACGTGAACGTCAACGCGATGTTCATGCTGACCAGCACCTTGCTGCCGCTGCTCAAGCTGTCCCAGGATGCGTCGGTGGTGTTCACCTCCAGCAGCGTCGGGCGCAAGGGCCGGGCGTATTGGGGGGCGTATGGGGTGTCGAAGTTTGCAACCGAAGGTTTGATGCAAACCCTGGCCGACGAACTCGAGGATGTGGCGGCGGTACGCTCCAACAGCATCAACCCCGGCGGCACACGCACCAGCATGCGCGCCCAGGCGTATCCGGGTGAAAACCCGATGGAGCGGCCGGCGCCGGAAGAGATCATGCCGGTGTACCTGTACCTGATGGGGCCGGACAGTGCCGGGATCAACGGGCAGGCGTTTGACGCGCAATAAATATCGGGAACACAGCAGAACCTAATGTGGGAGCGGGGGGGGGGGGGGGGGGGGGGGGGGGGGGGGGGGGGGGGGGGGGGGGGGGGGGGGGCGGGGGGGGGCGC
>NZ_JANLOH010000052.1:0-52478 GCF_025466155.1 Pseudomonas sp. 13B_2.1_Bac1
ACTGAACGCCAGGTCGCCACAAGAAGCCCGCTCATTGAGCGGGCTTTTTTTTGCCTGCGATTTGACCTCCCGTCACCTTGCCATGTGCACTGCAGGGTCATCCTGATCGGCGGGTACGCCATGACGTGGCGGAATACCCCCATGCCCATTGGTCGATTGCGCCTCCTGCCGCTTAAACGGTTATCTATAGCCACGCGAAGACTTCCAGGCGAGCTACCGCAGCAGGACGCTGTGGTGCCCGCTCTCTAACAATGGCCTGTCAAGGCGATAAAAATAGTCTGCAAGGGGAATGGCACTTTATGAAATATCCACTGCGTCCGTTGGTGTTCTGGCCAACGTTCCTGATCCTGCTGGCGGCAGTGATCGCCAGCTACATTGACCTGAATGCGTTCCTGACGGTCAGCAAACAGCTCAACAGCCTGATCCTGAACAACTTCTCCTGGTTGTTCAGCGCCGGCTCGTTCGCCATGGTGGTGTTGACTGCGATTGTCTACCTGTCGCCGCTGGGCAGGGTGCGTATCGGCGGCGAAGATGCCCAGCCCCTGCTGAGCAAGTGGCGCTGGTTCATGGTGGCGCTGTGCACCACCCTGGCGGTCGGTGTGTTGTTCTGGACCACCGCCGAACCGCTCTATCACCTCTACGGCCCCCCCACCAGCCTGCCCATCGAAGCAGGCAGCGGCGCGGCCAAAAGCTTTGCCATGTCGACGATGTTCCTGCACTGGACCATCACCCCCTACGCCATCTACCTGGTGCCCTCGCTGGTGTTCGCGCTGGTGTTCTACAACCGCCGCGGCAACTTCTCGATTGGTGCCATGCTCGAGCCGCTGCTGGGCGAGGCGCGGGTCAAGCGCTATGCCGGGTTGATCGACACCCTGGCGATGTTTGCCCTGGTGGCCGGCATGGCTTCGTCCCTGGGCACTGGCGCGCTGACCTTGTCGGGTGGCCTGAGCCAGTATATCGGCGGTGAAACCACACCCCTGCGCCTGGCGATCATCATCGCGATCATTGTCATCACCTTTGTCGCCTCGGCCGCCAGCGGCCTGCAGCGCGGCATTGTGATGCTGTCGTCGTTCAACACCTGGATCATGCTGGCCCTGGGGCTGTTCGTGCTGTTGTGCGGACCGACCCTGTACATGTTCAGCCTGGGCGTCGAGTCCCTGGGCATCTACCTCGACACCTTCTTCAGCCGCAGCCTGTTCACCGGCGCCGCCAGCGGCGACACCTGGCCACAGAGCTGGACCGTGTTCTACTGGTCGGTGTGGTTTGCCTGGGCACCGGTGAGCGCGCTGTTTCTCGGCAAGATCGGCCGTGGCTACACCGTGCGCGAATTCATTCATATCAACATGCTGTACCCGGCGTTGTTCACCGCGGTGTGGATCTGCATTTTCTCCGGCACCAGCCTGTACTTCGACGCCCTGGGCGACGGCAGCCTCAACCGCGTGCTGAACGAGCAGGGCGTGGAGCATGTGCTTTACCAGATGTTCCAGCAATTGCCGGCCAGCGCCTTGATGGTCGCGTTCCTGCTGTTCGTGGCGTTCATCTCCTTCGTCACCGCCGCAGACTCCAGCACCGATGTGATCGCCAACCTGTGCAGCAAAGGCGTGACGGCCGATTCCGACCTGGACGGCAACCCGACATTGAAGATTGTGTGGGGGGTGATTATCGGCACGGTGTCGTGGGTGATGGTCGCCTTCATCGGCATCGACGGCGTGAAGATGCTCTCCAACCTCGGCGGTCTACCGGGGATGATCCTGGTGCTGCTTGCCAGTACCTCGCTGATCTTCTGGCTGAAGAACCCCGCGTTACTCGAGGTGAAACGCCAGCAGCCCGTCAGCGAACCCGACGTGCGTGACGTCGACCCCGTCGCGGCATACGCCCGCTAACTCATGAAACTGGGTGCCTCCCCACGCGCTCCCTGGTGGGCGCGGGGGAGTCGTTTGTTTGCAATAAACGCGTTTGGAGCTACCGATGGAAATCGTTACCGAGTTTGCCTACAAGGTCCGTGAAATCGAGCATTGCCTGATCCCCTTGAAGGACGGCACCCAACTGGCCGCGCGCATCTGGCTGCCGGAAGTCGCGGGTTTGCAGACCTTTCCGGCGATCCTGGAATACCTGCCGTACCGCAAGCGCGACGGCACTGCCGTGCGCGATGCGCTGACCCACCCGTGGATGGCGGGCCAGGGTTATGTGTGTGTCCGCGTGGACATGCGTGGCAACGGCGAATCCGAAGGCCTGATGGCCGACGAATACCTGCTGCAGGAGCAGGACGACGCTCTCGAAGTGATCGATTGGTTGTGCCGGCAACCCTGGTGCGACGGCAACGTCGGCATGATGGGCATCTCGTGGGGCGGCTTCAACGGCCTGCAGGTCGCAGCGCGCCAGCCCGAGGCGTTGAAGGCGATCATCACCTTGTGCTCCACCGATGACCGCTTTGCCGACGACATCCACTACAAGGGCGGCAACCTGCTGATGGAGAACTTCGGCTGGGCCGCGACCATGCTCAACTTCAGCGCCGCGGTGCCCGATCCCCTGCTGGTGGGCGACGCCTGGAAAACCCTCTGGCACCAGCGCCTGGAGGGCATGCCGCTGCTCGCCGAAACCTGGCTGAAACATCAGACCCGCGATGACTATTGGCGCCACGGTTCGGTGTGCGAGGACTATTCGAAGATCAAGGCGGCGGTGTACGCCGTCGGTGGCTGGGGCGACGCTTACCGCAACACGGTCTCGCGCCTGATGGAGCACCTGCCGGGGCCGAGGAAGGCCATGATCGGCCCGTGGATTCACAAGTATCCGCATTTTGCCGTGCCGAATCCGGCCATCGGCTTCCTGCAAGAAGCCCTGCGCTGGTGGGATTATTGGCTTAAAGGCATCGAAAATGGCGTGATGGACACTGCCGCCTGCACCTTTTACCTACAGGATATTCTGTCACCCAAAGGCAGTTACGCCGAGCGTCCCGGCATTTGGGTGCAGACCTCGGGCTGGCCGGACCCGCAAGTGCAGTGGCGCGATTTCAGTCTCGACGAGCGCGGTTTCACGCCCGGCAATCACGCATTGGTCGCGCCCCGCAGCGTGTGCTCGCCGCTGACCACCGGCTTGCACCAGGGTGAATACTGCGCCATCTGGTTTGGCCCCGACGGGCCCACGGACCAGCGTCGCGATGATGCCCACTCGCTGTGCTTCGACTCCCAGCCGCTGACCGAACCCTTGGCGCTGTTGGGCGATGTGCGCCTCACGTTGCGCCTGGCCAGCGATACGACCTGTGGGCAATTGGTCGCGCGCCTGAATGCGGTGGCGCCGGATGGGCAGGTCACGCAGATCAGTTATGCCGTACTTAATCTCACTCTTCGCGAAGACTTTTCCCACGTCACACCGGTAGTCCCGGGTGAAGCGATGGACGTGCAGCTGAGCCTCGATCATATCGGCATGCGTTTGCCGGCCGGCTATCGCTTGCGCCTGGCCTTGAGCACCGCGAGTTTCCCGTTGCTGTGGCCGAGTCGCGAGCTGACCACGCTGACCCTGCTGCCGGGTGTGCAAAGCCTGCAACTGCCGGTATTCGTCGGCGAAGCGGTGGACTGCCCGTTCGAGGCGCCGCAATCGGCAACGCCGGCGGCCCTGGAAGTCTTGCGTGCCGCCGCGCCGAAACGCACCTTGATCGAAGACGTGGGCAGTGGCGAAGTCTGCGTGAAGATCGAAGACGACCTGGGGGCCGTGCGCTTTACCGATCACGGCCTGTCCGTGGACCAACGCTGCACCGAGCAATATCGCACCTTGCCCTGGGACCCGCTGTCCACCCGTGCCGATATCCAGTGGCACTATCGGGTGGGCCGCGATGCCTGGGAGGTGGAGGTGGAAAGCCGCCTGAGCGTGCACGCCGATGCCGAGTGGTTCTACGTCGAGGCGGAGCAGACGGCCTGGGAGAACGGCCAGTTGGAACACCGTCGGCAATGGAGCAAGCGCGTGGCCAGGGTCGCGCTGTGAGTCAGCAACTGGCAGGATGCCTGGCCACGTGATCTCTGCGGGCCCGGCCAAACCCGGGCCCGTTCTGCCATTGGAACCGCTTATGTCACGCCGAAACGTCGACCTTCCGCCCCTCAACTGCCTGCAGACGTTCGAAGCGGCGGCCCGTCATTTGAGTTTTACCCAGGCTGCCCATGAACTGAACCTGACCCAGAGCGCGGTCAGCCGCCAGATCAAGCGTCTGGAAGAAGACCTGGCGCGCCCGTTGTTCTACCGGCTGGCGCTGGGATTGAGCCTGACGCCCGCCGGGGTTCGCTACTTTCGGACCGTCCAGCGGCTGTTGCGCGAACTTGACCGCGAGTCCGCCGAGTTGCGTCGGCGCGGCGCCGATCGCCAATTGACCCTGGCCAGCACGCCGACTATCAGTTCGATCTGGCTCGCCGGCCTGCTGCCGGAGTTCCAGCGCGAACACCCGGATCTGGATATCCGCATTCTGTGCAGCGAAAGCCCTGATCATCTGGATGTGAGCGAGTATGACCTGGGCCTGTTCTATCACCTCGATGAGCTGCCGCCACCCCACGACCTGGAACTGTCGCCGGTGTTCGAGCGCGAGCAGGTCATCGCCGTGTGCAGCCCCGGTTATATCGAGCGTCACGGCCCGATCAGCGACGTGCAACAGTTGCTGCATGCCCATACGTTGCTGATCGTCGAGGACCACTCCCATGACTGGCTGACCTGGACCGACTGGTTCGCCGATGTCGGCGCCCATTACCACACCCCGCGTCATGCATTGCGCACCAACAGCTATCAACTGTTGATGCAATCGGCGGTCATGGGCCACGGCGTGGCCTTGGGCTGGAAGAGTTTGCTGATGGGCGAGCTGGCTGCCGGTCGCCTGCAGATGGCCTTGCCCCAAACCATGCACAGCCGGGGTCGCCTGCACCTGATGCAACCGCACCACCGCAACCTGCCCTCGGCTGCGCGCAGCTTTCGCCAATGGTTGCTGGCCCAGGCCAGCCATATGAACGACGCCCTCTAACCTTCGACTTGCCACCATGAACCTGACTTTCCTGACCTTCCCCGCGCTGTACAGCGCGACCATCCTGATGCTCACCGGCAACGGGCTGTTTTTCAGTTTTATCGGCCTGCGCTTGAGCAGTCAGGGCATCAACGAGCTGTGGATCGGCACGCTGACGGCGGCGTACTACGGTGGCATGGTCTGCGGGGCCAAGTTCGGCCACCGCATGATCGCGGGCGTCGGGCATGTGCGCTCGTATGTGGCGTGTGCAGGCGTCGCCACCATCATCGTGCTGCTGCATGTGCTGTTCGAGCAGTTGGCGTTCTGGCTGGTGCTGCGATTCGTGATGGGCCTGGTCATGATGAACCAGTACATGGTCATTGAAAGCTGGCTGAACGAGCAGGCGGAAAACAACCAGCGCGGCGCGGTGTTTGCCGGCTACATGGTGGCGGTGTCCCTGGGCTTGATGTTGGGGCAGGGCGTATTGATCTGGCGCCCGGAGCTGGATTTCAAGCCGCTGATAATCGTGGCGATCTGCTTTGCCGCGTGCCTGCTGCCGGTGACCATGACCAAGCGTCTGCACCCGGCCAAGCTGGTGGCGGCGCCGCTGGAAGTGGGTTTTTTCTGGCGGCGGGTGCCGCAGGCGCTGACCACCGTGTTCGTCACCGGCCTGATGATCGGCGCGTTTTACGCGCTGGCACCGGTATTCGCCACGCGCAACGGCCTGAGCACGGCCCAGGCCAGTACCTTCGTCGCGGTGTCGATCTTTGCCGGGCTGTGCGGGCAGTGGCCGATCGGCTGGCTGTCGGATCGCATTGATCGGTCCCGGTTGATCCGTAGCTGCGCCCTGGCCCTGGGGCTGGTGGTGATTCCGCTGTGGGGGCTGGTGCAACTGCCGTATGCCTTGTTGCTGGTGTTCGGCTTCCTCAGCGGTTTGCTGCTGTTCACGCTGTACCCGCTGGCGGTAGCGCTGGCCAATGACAACGTCGAACAGCCCCGGCGCGTGCCCTTGAGCGCGATGATGCTGGCCACCCACGGGATTGGCGCCTGCCTGGGGCCGATGCTCAGCGGCGCACTGATGAACAGCTACGGCCACGGGGCGTTCTACATGCTGTTTTCGGCCTGCGCGCTGCTGCTGATCTGGCGTGTACAGCCCAAGCAGGTCACCGGCGAGTATCGGGTCGAAGGCGCGCCGTTGCACCACGTGGCCATGCCGGAACATCCGATGGGGGCCATGGCTGCAGTGCTCGACCCACGGGTGGACGAGATCCCCGAGGAACTGGTGATCAACGACCCGGTACCCGATACCCGAGCCTGACGCCTACTTGGCTTTTTTCTTGCGCGTCTGGCGCGTGGCCAGGTGCTCGAAGCAAAATGAGGCGGTGCCGAACACGGCGATTATGGTCAGGACGAGCATGCCGAGGGTTGAGCTTTCCATGGAAAATGCCTACGTGATGGAGTAGGAATCCACGGTAGTTTCGCGCCGAAAATGGCTCAATAGACCCGACGCAATCCTTACGGCGCCGGGCCCGTTATTACGCACTCTTTACGGGTTGTTGCGGCTGTGACGGTAATCGCTGACCGCTTCGTACACCGCCTTGCGCAAGCGGTTGATACCGCCGATGGGGCGATGCTCCGCCACACCGAACCAGGGATTGAACGACTGGTTGTCACACGCCAGGTTCTGCTCGGGGGTATCGAAATCCTGGGCCGGGATGCGCACCTTGGCCACGCTCTCATAGGACGCATCGCTCTCCTGCCATTCGATACTGGTGTCTTCGATCGGCATGAATTTCTGCGGGTTCTGTCGCTGGATCTGCAGCACGAAACACGCCGGCACGCGGTCGGTGGACAACTGTTGGCTCAAGGCGCTGCGCAGGAAGTTGGGCAGGTCCTGGTTCTGTTTGGGCAGCACGTATTCCGGGCAATCCTGCGGATCGGGCGCAACGCGGAACTTGGCGTTGGCCGCACCGAACTTGTAGGGCGATACCGAAAAGTAGGTGGTCTGCGTCGGGCTGGCAGGGGCGGGTGCCAGGGTCGCCAGGGCGATAAACAGATGCCGTACCTGCCAACTGCGCGGGTCGACCTTGGGGAAGAACGCGAGGACTTTCTTGCCATCCGCTTGTGCGCCGATGTTCTGCGCGTATTCCGCCACATCGCTGACAAAGAAATTCGGGTGGCTGAACATCACGAAGTCCTGCTCTGTGCGGTTTTGCTGATCCGCCAGCAGTTGTTTGCCCGGCACATCCAGCAACTTCAGCGCCATGCCGCGGGCATCGCGGATGCTGTCGAACTGCGGGTAGGCGTTGCCGTTGGACAGCCGAATCAGCGCCTGCCAGGTCTTGCCCGGCTCGGCGAACACGCCCTGGCGCAAGGCCGGGTCGAGGTCCGCCAGCACACTGACTTCGGCCTTCACACAGCCATGCGCCTTGGCGTGGGCATCGCGCAGGTAGCGCGTGCCTTCGCGGTGCTGGTCAACGATGCGCACCGCTGTCTGGATAATGCCCTGGGTCATCGCCGCTTCGTCTGGCGGGACCTGCTCGTTCGGTGAGACCGGGCCACTGTGCTGCCAGGCGTACCAGGCGGTCGCGGCGAGCCAGCCGAGCAGGCCCAGGCCCACCAGCCACAGCAGGGTCTTGCCGAGCCACGCGCCGAGGCGCAGCCAAAGACGGGAGAGCAGGGAAGGTCGGTCGTATTGAGATCGGATAATCATGGCAGTTGTTGCTCCAGCGGGCCGCCCAGCACTTTCAGGTATTCCAGCAGCGCCCAGCGTTCCTGCGGCAGCAAGCCGCGGCCGATAACGCCGTTGCCACGTTGGCCGGCACGGAATTCGTGACCGCTGTTGTGGTTGCCGGTGAGTTTTGTATCGAACAGGAAGGCGTTCTTGAACACGGCGGTCTGGAAGCCCAGGTGGCGCGGGTCATAGTCGAACGTGCCTTTATAGAAGGTGGTGCTGCGCTCGTCCTGGGGCGAGAGCAATTGGTAGATCGTCGGCACCGAGCCGTTGTGCAGGAACGGCGGGGTGGCCCACACGCCGGCCAGCGGACGGGCCTTGTAGGCGCGCAGTTCACGCACGCCGATGGGCAGCCCATAGCCATCCAGCTGCGGGCGCTCGGCGGGGGTGACACCGGCGGCGCGATAGGCGTGCTCTTCAACGAACGCCGTGACGTAGGCCAGGCCCTTGGCCACGGACATTTTTTTCAGGTCCAGTGGCTCGGTCGGCGTGGGGTGCAGCTCGACATTCAACTTGGCCAGCTCCGCCGGGTCCCACTGCAGGGCGCTGAGGTCATAGTGCTGGTCGGCAATGTTGCTGGCGGTGCCGGGGTCGGTGCCGATGTACTCCACCGGGAGCATCTTCAGCTGCTGGACCGGGCGGCCGTTTTCCTGGGTGACGGTTGGCACATGGCAACCGGCGCAGTTTTCCGCGAACAGTGCGCGGCCCTGGGCGGCGAGAGGCTTGTCGATGGCGCCGAACAGGTCTTCCGGCCAGGTCGGCGGTTTGAGCCGTTGCAGGGTTTCTTCGATCAGGTTGAGGTCGCGTACGCGCACGCTCGATGGGTAGCGCGCGTCACCCTGGAGCGGTTGGCCGGCGCTGTCGAAGAAGGTCAGGGTGGCGCCTACACCGAGGGCTTCGCCGATATTGCGCGCCATCGGCTGCTGGGCCGAGCCGTTCCATTGCACCCAGTCGAAGGTCCAGATATCCCACAGGTGCGGGTAGTCCACTGGCGCATTGGCGACGCGATAGTTGTCCGGCGAAATCGCGTCGCCGAAGCTGGCATTGGCGATGCGGCCGAACGCGTCGGTACGGCCCGGGCCTTCTTCGGTGGGGTAGAGGCCGCGGTGGGTGTCGTTCCAGGCAACTTTCAGGAACTGGTTCAGCGACTGCTTGAAGTCCTGGCGCAATTGGCTGTGCTGGGCCTCGTACTGATCGCCGAGCACCTTGCGCGCGAATCGCTCGAACTTCCACGGGTTGTAATACGTTGCCGCGAGGCTGGCGACGAGGGCCTGGCCGAAACTGCCGCCGCGCAACGTTGGCACACTGGACGGCAGCACATGCTGGGCAGAGCCGCCATCGATGCGCAGGGCCTGGCCCTTGAAGTGCAACTCGCCGGTGTGGCAGGCGGCGCAGGTGATGTCCAGGTATTCAACGCTGCTGCCGGCGTTGGTGTGCCGGGCAAAACCCACCGGCAGGTTGCCGGGGTTTTGCGCGGTGGGCACCTGTTTGGGATCGACCAGGAAGCCGAAGCGCGCCAGGTACTCCGGCGTGGCAAAGCGTTGTTCGGAAAACGGCAGTTCCAGGGCAGTGAACCAGTTGTAATGCAGGCCCTTGACCTGCGTGCCCTGGGGCGTGAAGTAGTAGGTCTGGCGGTCGGCGGCACTCCATTGATCCTGGTAGTGCACCTGCTCCACGGGCACGTATTCCGGCAGCCTGGGGTTGAGGGTGTAATAGATCACCACGGCCAGGGCGAGCCCCAGCAGGATGAATATCAACAGTAAAACACGGGAAAAAATGCGCAAGATAACTATCCTTGTCGAGTTGTCGCGTTGTTATGCCACTACGCCATAAGTGCGGCAAGTGGCCATGAGCCTGGTAGTAGGCGGTCCCACGATCCTTCGCGGGTCTCCATAATGAATGAAAATGCTTTTAAACACGTGAACTTATCGGAAGTTTCCTGCTCACATGCCGGTAGCCATTGGTCGTGGCCGCCTGATAAGCTCGCGACTTTATTCGAATGCCCTTTTGGCGCATGAACAAGGAAATAGCATGAAACAGCATCGGTTGGCGGCGGCGGTGGCCCTGGTTAGCCTGGTACTTGCGGGTTGTGATTCGCAGACCAGCGTAGAGCTGAAAACCCCGGCGCAGAAAGCTTCCTACGGTATCGGCCTGAACATGGGCAAAAGCCTTGCCCAGGAAGGCATGGATGACCTGGATTCCAAAGCGGTAGCCCAGGGCATCGAAGATGCCGTCGGCAAGAAAGAGCAGAAGCTCAAAGACGACGAGCTGGTTGAAGCGTTTGCCGCACTGCAGAAGCGTGCTGAAGAACGCATGACCAAGATGAGCGAAGAGTCGGCAGCCGCCGGCAAGAAATTCCTCGAAGACAATGCCAAGAAAGACGGCGTAGTCACCACCGCTTCCGGTCTGCAGTACAAGATCACCAAGAAAGCCGACGGCCCTCAGCCTAAGCCGACTGACGTGGTGACTGTGCACTACACCGGCAAGCTCACCAACGGCACCACCTTTGACAGCTCCGTGGATCGCGGTAGCCCGATTGACCTGCCGGTCAGCGGCGTGATCCCGGGTTGGGTCGAAGGCCTGCAACTGATGCACGTAGGCGAGAAGGTCGAGCTGTACATCCCGTCCGACCTGGCCTACGGCGCACAGAGCCCGAGCCCGGCGATTCCAGCCAACTCGGTGCTGGTATTCGACCTGGAGCTGCTGGCCATCAAGGACCCAGCCAAGGCTGAAGCCCCTGCAGCACCTGCCGCCAAGAAGTAATCGGCACCTGAACACTCAACGCCCCGTCTCGACGGGGCGTTGTTGTTTCTGGCCTTGGGAAAACGCGTGCTTCCCTGTAGGAGCCGGCTTGCCGGCGAAAAGCGCTGAGCCACTGCATTTTCTCCAGAATCCTGGCGTAATCGTTGACACTCATGGCTGGCAAGCCAGCGGCTGCAGAAATCTGATCGAACCCATGATAGGTCGTGGAGTCTGATATAAGACTCGAGTACGGGTAGCCGCACATCTACGCCAAGTCAATGAAATCTTGGGTTTTTTTAATGTGCGCAAAAAACGCCCGATCTGACTGCAAGCCTTGTACTGCGTGGCTTTCAGCCGGAAAAATAGGCTCTGTTCACAAGGTTATCCACAATTTGTGTGGATAACCTTTTATGTCGCCTGGAACTGGAGTGACGAATGAAACCACCCTTCAATTTCACCCGCTTCTTGCCCATGGCTGCCCGCTTGCTCGGTCGTGGGCGTTTGCCGACCCTGCTGTTCGCCGTCGCCGCCAAGGGCTCGAGCCAGGGTAATCGCCTGGGCAAGCTCAAGGATGATCTGAAGTTGCTCCAGGCCCTGTGTCTGGCCTACTGGCGCGGCGAGTACCGTGCGATCAGCCCCAAGGCGCTGATCTCGGTAGTCGCGGGGTTGATGTACTTTCTCAGCCCGATCGATGCGATCCCGGACTTTATTCCGGTGTTCGGCATGCTCGATGACATCGCCGTGCTGGCGTGGGTCATGAAGACCCTCGACGGTGAGTTGAGCGCCTTTCGCGCCTGGCGCGACGCGCAGCGTCCGGAAAAACTCGCGGTAGTCGAGCGACTGCCAGCCACGCCTGCCTTGCTCGCCAAGGAAAACCCGCAAAAAAACTGATCATACGGATATCCCCCTGCGACCTTTGTGGCTGTTAGGATTACACTCCTAAGGAAAGAACTTACGCTGTAAGTGTTGTGATCCTACGGGGCAGTCATGGATATTCAGATAATTTCACGCAATGGCGAGCCCGAATACGCGGTTTTGCCATGGGACCAGTACCAGGCGCTGCTAAAAGCTGCCGGTCAGCCACACCCCTCACCGCCTCCTGCTGTTACTGCCCACGCCGCCCCCGCTCAGGATTTGCGCCCGCTCGCAGACCTGCGCGGCTTGCGCGAGGCCAAGGGCCTGGCCATCGAGACCCTGGCCCGCACAGTGGGTATCAGCCCCTCGTATCTTGGATTGATCGAAAGTGGTGAACGCCAGCCGGATGCCGCGATTCGCCGCAGCCTGGCCTGGGAATTGGGCGTTGCAGGTTGGAGGGATGAATCTTGAGCTTACGTATCAGCCGTCAACACTGGGATGGGTTACTCAACGAACTGGACCAGGCGCGCCGCCAGCGCCATCTGCTGACCTACCGCGCGCTGCTGGAGCGCCTGCAATTCCCGACGCCGGCCATGCAAACCCTGGCCGCTGCCCTGGAACACCTGGCAGCGCTGGATGCCAAGGCGGAGCAGCCGTTGCGCAGCTCACTGGTGATCAGCCAGGGCGCCAGCCGCCTGCCGCGTACCGGCTTTTTTGAATGCGTGGAGCGCCTGGGCCGGTTCAGCGGGCCGTCCGATGGGGTGGCCGCAGCCTCCTGGCACGCCTCGGAGGTGGTGCGGGTATTTGAATACGAGTACCCCGAATCCGCCGAGGCTTAAAGCGCCTGGGGCTGCATGTCCATGCTGTCGATCACATGAATGCTGTAGCCGGCCACATCCTTGGCATGGTGTTTGGCTTGCGATGCCATCTCGGCCAACTGGCTGGCATCGAGTTGTCCACAGGCCTGTGGATATAAGTGCACCACGCCTATCGACAGTGACAGCAACGCGAACTCCTGACGCACGCCCTGGCGATTCAACGCCACGAAGCAGCCAGCGTCGAGGTGCTCGGCGCGATAGAAACGCCGGCATTGGGTATGGAAATCATCCAGCAACTGGTTGAGACGCTTGCGCCAATCCTGCGGCCCCAGCACCAGCAAAAAATCATCCCCGCCAATATGTCCGACAAAATCGCGGCTCGGGTCGACTCGGTCGTTCAGGCACTGCGCCAGGCACAGCAACACCTCATCCCCACGCCCATAACCGTAGATATCGTTGAAGGGCTTGAAGCTGTCGATGTCCACGTAGCAGATCACCGACTCGCGCTGCTGCTGCAACAACCGTGTGAGGCATTGCTGGATCGGCACGTTGCCTGGCAGCAGGGTCAGCGGGTTGGCGTAGCGCGCTTGCTGGATTTTCAGCTCGGTAATCAGCTTGAGCACATCGATCACCCGGCCCAGCCCCAGGTAGTCGCCATTGAGGGTGATGATGAAGTCTTCCTCGATGCGCTGCCGCGCTCGGCTGGTCAGCAGGCGGCTGACTTGTTGCAGCGACTGGCTCAACTCCACCGCCAGAAAATCATCGCTCATCAAGCGGCTGATCGGTTTGCGCGCAAACAGGTCGGTGGCGAACGGCTTGAGCAGCGCATCCGACAGCGAATGCCGATGCACGATGCCGACCGGGTGGCCGCGCCCGTCCAGCACTGCCAGCGAGTTGAGGTTGGCCTGGCGGCGGAATGACTCCAGTACCTGGGCGGTGGCGGTGTCCTGGTCCACCGCCGGCTGTTCGTTGAGCAGCGCGCTGAGGTCGCTGCCTTCTTCGCTGAGGGCGATGTTGGCGTTGTCCGGCTTGGGCAGCATCAGGCGCGCCTCTTGCGGCGGCTGTTCCTGCGGGCGGCAGAGCAGGTAGCCCTGGACCAGGTCGACACCCATCTCCGTCAGCACAGCCAGCTCTTCCGCCAGTTCGATGCCCTCGGCAATCACCTGGGCGCGGGAGGCCCTGGCGATCTGCAGGATGGAGCCGACAAACTCGCGCTTGAGCGCATCCTGGTGAATGCCGTCGATAAAGTGCCGGTCGATCTTTACGTAGTCCGGGCGCAGCTCCGACCACAGCCGCAGGCTGGAATAGCCGGCGCCCAAATCATCCAGTGCGATGGCGAAACCCATGTTGCGGTAATGGTGCAGGGCGGTCTGCAGCAGGTCGAAGTCGTCGGTGGGCGTCTGCTCGGTGAGTTCGATCACCACCTGGCTTGGCGGGATGCCAAAGTCGCGCAGCAGTTGCAGGGTACGCCCTGGCTGATGCGCGGTTTCCATCAGGGATTCCGGCGAGATATTGAGAAACAGCTTGCCCGGCAGCTTCTGTTCACTGAAGCGTCGGCACGCGCTTTCGCGGCATGCGATTTCCAGTTCACTGAGGCGTCCCGCGTGGCTGGCCACCGAAAACAGGGCGACAGGGGAGTGCAGGGGGCTGTTCGAGGGGCCACGACTGAGGGCTTCGTAGCCGAGAATGCGCCGTTCAGACAGGCAGATGATCGGTTGGAACAGGCTGTGCAAACTGCCTTGAGCCAGGATAGAGCCCAATGCATTCAGCTGTTCGGTCATGGTCATGGCGATCTCGATCGAAAAAAAAGGACCGCAGGCATGACGCCTGCGGTCCTTCATTTCACGACAGAATGATGTCTATATGATGACACTCCAAGGAGCAATCACATTAAATCGCCATCATTTACTGCTTGGCCACCTGCTTGGTGATCTTCAGGTAGTCCAGCAGGATCCGGCCTGTCTCGGCCAGGTAAGCGTCGTCTTCCGGTTTGGTTTTCTCGGCTTCGGCCGGCAGCGCATCTTCATCTTCTTTTTTCAGCTCCTTGAGTGGATCTTCACCCTTGGCCTTGCGGCGGATGTTTTCCAGTACCAGTTGCTGGTTTTCGATGTCGGTGTGCTGCTTGCGACGATCCACTTCGTTGAGGCTGACGGTTTTTTCTTCCATCAGCTTCTTGGCCAGGGCCAGCTTGTCGCGGATGAACACGAACTCGGCATCCTTGGCGGAGCGGGTGTCGTGGTCAGCCTTGAGCTGTGCCAGGAACGGCTTGAACGGATCGGACGCCGGCTTGATCGCAGGACGGATGGTGTCCCACGGCATGGCTTCCGGCAGGGCGCTTTCGCCGATTTCCTTGGTGTCGATGATCGACGGGAAATCAATGTCCGGCAGCACGCCCTGATGCTGGGTGCTCTGCCCGGAAACCCGGTAGAACTTGGCCAGGGTCAGTTTCAGTTCGCCATGGTTCAGCGGCTGAATGGTCTGCACGGTGCCTTTGCCGAAGGTCTGGCCGCCGATGATCAGTGCACGGTGGTAGTCCTGCATGGCACCGGCGAAAATCTCCGAGGCCGAGGCCGAGAGACGGTTGACCAGCAGCGCCATCGGCCCTTTGTAGAAGGCCCCCGGGTTTTCATCTTCGAGCACGTCGACACGGCCGTCAGCGTTGCGTACCAACACGGTCGGACCCTTGTCGATAAACAGGCTGGTCAGCTCGGTGGCTTCCTGCAGGGAACCGCCGCCGTTGTTGCGCAGGTCGATGACCACGCCGTCGACTTTGTCTTTCTGCAGTTCCGTGAGGATTTTCTTCACGTCGCGCGTGGTGGACTTGTAGTCCGGATCGCCAGCACGGAAGGCCTTGAAGTCCAGGTAGAAGGCCGGGATTTCAATCACGCCCAGCTTGTAATCCTTGCCATCCTGCTTGAGGTTGAGGATTTTCTTCTGCACGGCCTGGTCTTCGAGCTTCACCGCTTCACGGGTGATGGACACGATCTTGCTGGTCTGGTCGTTCGGGGCATTGGTGTGCGGAATCACTTCCAGGCGCACCACGCTGCCTTTCGGCCCACGGATCAGCTTGACCACTTCGTCCAGGCGCCAGCCGACCACATCGACCATCTCTTTGTCGGCCTGGGCCACACCGATGATCTTGTCGGCCGGGGCCACTTGCTTGGTCTTATCCGCCGGACCTGCCGGCACCAGGCGCACGATCTTGACCTGGTCATTGTCGCTTTGCAGGACGGCACCGATGCCTTCCAGCGACAGACTCATATTGATATCGAAATTTTCCGCGTTATCTGGCGACAGATAATTGGTGTGCGGATCGTAGGACATCGCGAAGGTGTTGATGTAGGCCTGGAAGATATCTTCGGCACGGGTCTGGTCCAGACGTGCCAGCTGATTCTTGTAGCGCTTGGTCAACAGCTCCTGGATCGCCTTGGGCTCTTTGCCGGCGATCTTCAGGCGCAGCACTTCGTCCTTGACGCGTTTGCGCCACAGGTCGTCGAGCGCGGCGGTGCTGGTCAGCCAAGGCGCGTCCTTGCGATCCACCAGAAGGGTTTCCTTCTGGGTGAAGTCGAGCTTGTCGACGCCTTTGTCCAACTCACCCAGGGCGAAGTCCAGACGCGCTTTGACGCGGTCCAGGTAACGCTTGTAGATGGTGAAGCCGGGCTGCAGGTCGCCGCTCTTGAGGAAATCGTCGAACTGGGTCTTCCACTTGTCGAACTCAGCGATATCGCTGGCCAGGAAGTAGCTGCGCGACGGATCCAGCAGCTTGAGGTAGCTGTCGTAGATGATCACCGAGCGCGCATCGTCAAGCGGCGGCTTGCTGTAGTGATGACGCTTGAGCAACTCGACGACGTTGAGGCTGGCAATCACCTCATCGCGATCAGGCTGAAGGTTGTCCCAGCTGTTGGCTGCGAACGTATTGGTCGACATCGACGCGAAGCCGAGACCAATGAAAAAAGCGAGGGCGGTGCTGGGGAACAAATGCTTCATGCTGATTCGACGCGGGGGCAATTGATAACGCATATTAGGCCGTCTTTGAAGTCGCCGGTTCCATATGGTCCGGTCGCATAATGCAAAAAGCCCGGCGCTACTGCTACGGGCTCAGTCCAGGTTCACTATGGAGGCACTGTGAAAGCATTGCAAGGCGTTGAAGGTCATGTGGAGTGGTTGGAAGAACCAAGTCCTACCTGCGATGTAGGCCAAGTTCGCATTCGCGTGGCGGCTGCGGGCCTCAATCGCGCAGATTTATTACAGCGTGCCGGGCTTTATCCACCACCACCCGGCGCCAGCCATGTGCTGGGCCTGGAGTGTTCCGGGGTGATCAGCGAAGTCGGTGCTGGCTCGTCCTGGCAAGTGGGCGATCGCGTCTGCGCATTGCTGGCCGGCGGCGGCATGGCCGAAGAAGTGGTGGTGGACGCACGGCATGTGCTGCCGGCGCCGGAAGGGCTTTCGCTGGTCGAAGCGGCCGCATTGCCTGAGGTGTACAGCACGGCGTGGCTCAATCTGTTCCAACTGGCGGGCCTCAAGCCGGGCGAAAAAGTCTTGCTGCATGCCGGTGCCAGTGGCGTGGGCTCGGCGGCGATCCAGCTGTGCAAGGCGTTTGGCAGCCCGTGCTGGGTCAGTGTCGGTTCGGCGGAACGCCTGGCGTATTGCGAAGAATTGGGCGCCCAGGGCGGCGTGGTACGTACCGACGGCATCGAAGGGCTGCGGGACTTCGGGCCGTTCGATGTCATCCTCGATCCGGTCGGCGGCGACTACGCCGCGCTGGACCTCAAGCTGCTGGCCCTGGACGGTCGCTGGGTGCTGATCGGCCTGATGGGAGGCCGCGAGGCGCAACTGGACCTGGCCCAAGTGCTGGGCAAGCGTGTGCAGTTGTTGGGCTCGACCCTGCGCAGCCGCAGTGATCAGTTCAAGGCGGACCTGTTCAGTGATTTGAGCCAGCACGTGTGGCCGCTGTTCACTGAAGGTCGCTTGAGCCCGCAATTGGCCAAGACGTTCCCGATCAAGGATGCCGAGGCGGCGTTTGAAGCCTTGGCGAGCAACCAGATCTCCGGGAAATTGGTGTTGGTGATTGACGAGACATTGGTCTGACACCAGTCTCCGGCTGAAATGAGATCAAACTGTGGGAGCGGGCTTGCTGGCGAAAACGGGGTGTCAGATGAAACATTCTTCACTGACAAACCGCTTTCGCGAGCAAGCCCGCTCCCACAGTGGATTGGATTTCAATTCAAGGAGCGCAGTGTCACACCCAGTGATGGATCGGCCAGCCGGCCTTTTCCGCGTGCTCGCGTAGCACCGGGTCCGGGTTCACCACGTTTGGGTGATCCACCTTCAGCAGCAACGGCAGGTCATTGCGCGAATCCGAGTAGAAATACGCCCCTTCCAGCGTCTCGCCTTCCTGCTCCAGCCATTCCAGCAAGCGTGTGATCTTGCCTTCGCGGTAGGTCAGTACACCGACGGTACGGCCGCTGTACACGCCATGGCTCACTTCCAGATCAATCCCCAGCACTTCATCGATGCCGATCCGCGCCGCAATCGGCGTGACCAGGTGGGTGCCCGAGGCGGAAATCACCAGGATGCGGTCGCCATTGGCGCGGTGGCGGGCGATGGTCTTGGTGGCGTCGCTGTAGATCAGTGGTTCGATCACGTCCTCGACCCAGGGCTCCACCAGGTGGTCGATTTCCTCCGGGGTGCGGCCGATCATCGGCTCCAGGCTGAAGTCCATGAAGTCTTCCATGGCCAGCTTGCCCTGGCTGTAGGCGTCCATCAGCTCGTTGTTCCTGCGCATGAACGACTCGGGGTCGACCCAGCCCAGGCGGCCCATCTGCTCGCTCCACAGGGTGGCGCAGTCGCCGTGGATCAGGGTGTCGTCCAAATCAAAAATTACCAATGCCATCCGTTACGCTCTCTCAATCAGTCGTGCTGCTCAGGCTACTTCACACAGTGCACTGGGGTCGATGGAAAGTGCCAGGCGCTGGCCGTCGGGGTGCAGATCGTCCGCTGAGCGGTTCAGTACGTCCACCACCAATTCGACGCCACGGGCTTCGATGCGGTAGCGGATCACGTTGCCCAGCAGGCTGTGGCTGCGCACCAGGGCATCGAGTTCGCCGCTGCGGCTGAGCTCGATGGCCTCGGGGCGAATCGCGATGCGCCCGCTGATCGGCCGCTGCAGCAACTGGCTGGCCTTGTCGGCGTCCAGCAGGTTGTAGTTGCCGATAAATCCGGCGGCAAAGACATCCACCGGCGCGGTGTAGAGGGTTTCCGCGTCGCCGCTTTGCACGATCTTGCCCTGATTCATCAGGAAGATCCGGTCCGACATGGTCAGGGCTTCTTCCTGGTCATGGGTCACGAAGATCGTGGTCAGGCCCAGTTCGCGCTGGATCTGGCGGATCTGTTCGCGCAGGTGTTTGCGAATCCGCGCATCCAGCGCCGACAGCGGCTCATCGAGCAGCAACAGGCGCGGGCGGGTGACCAGCGAGCGGGCGAGCGCCACGCGCTGGCACTGGCCGCCCGACATCTGGTGCGGGTAGCGGCCGGCGAGGTCCTTGAGTTCGACCAGTTGCAGCACTTCCTGTACCCGCTTGTGGCTGTCATCGGCATTGACCTTTTGCATGCGCAGGCCGAAGGCGACGTTCTGTTCCACGGTCATGTTGGGGAACAGTGCATAGCTCTGGAACACCATGCCGATGTGACGTTTCTGCGGGCTCAGCGGGACGATGTCCTGGCCATCCAGCAGGATTTTCCCACTGTCCACCGAGGTCAGGCCGGCGATGCAGCGCAGCAGGGTGGACTTGCCGCACCCGGACGGGCCGAGCAGGGTGACGAATTCGCCCTTGGCGATTTCGCAGTTGATATCACTGAACACCGGGGTGCCGGCGTAGCCTTTTTGCAGGTGTTGGACGCTGACGAAGCTCATTGGCTTTTGTCCTTGTTCAAGATATTGGCGGCCCAGGTCAGCACCAGCACAAAGAAGAAATAGGAAATCACGACGGCACTGGTGAAGTGGCCGCTGCTGTTGCGCATGTTGTTCAGGTACACCTGCAGGGTTTCGTAGCGGGTACCGACGAGGATGTTGGCGAACACGAACTCACCGAACAGGAACGAGAACGACAGCAGCAGCGCGACCATCAGGCCTTTGCGCAGGTTCGGCAGCACCACCAGGATCGCCGCCTGCCAGGTGCTGGCGCCGAGCAGTTGCGAGGCATCCATCAGGTCTCGCAGGTTGATCGCCTGCAGGTTATTGGTGATCGCGCGGTACATGAACGGCAGCGCCACGGTGAAGTAGCAGCCGATCAGGATCCATGGCGTGCCCACCATCGCCAGCGGCCCGGAACCGTAGAGTTGCAGCAGGCCCACCGACGACACCACCGGCGGCACCGCGAAGGGCAGCAGGATCAGGATGTTCATCAGTGCGTCGAGCCTTGGGAAGTGGTAATGCACCACGAACAGCAGCGGCAGGATCAACACCACCGACAGCAGCAGCGCGCCCACGCACACCAGCAACGACTGCCCGAAGGCCATCAGGAAGCGCGGGTCGCTCCACAGCTGGACGTACCATTTCACGGTAAAACCGGCGGGCAGGATGGTTGCCGACCAACTGCTGGCAATCGAATAGACGAAGGTGCCGATCAGCGGCAGCACCAGGATCGCAAACAACAGGTACACCACCACGCGGTGGTAGAGGGAGGCCGGGCCGGCTTCAGCGCGAGACATGGTAGCTCCTCTTGAGCAACAGTTGATGGACCACGGTGACCACGGTCATCAGCGCCACCAGCACCACAGCCAGGGCGCTGGCCATGTTCGGATCCAGCGAGACATCCCCCGACACCAGGCCGGCGATGCGAATCGGCAGCACGTTGAAGTTGCCGGTGGTCAGCGCGTAGACCGTGGCATAGGCGCCCAGCGCGTTGGCCAGCAGGATCACGAACGTGCCCAGCAACGCCGGCGTGAGCACCGGCAAGCCGATATGCCGCCAGAACTGCCAGCCATTGGCACCCAGCAACGCCGCCGACTCGCGCCAGTCTTCGCGCAGCGCGTCGAACGCCGGGTAGAGCAGCAGCACGCCGAGGGGAATCTGGAAGTAGGTGTAGAGAATGATCAAGCCGGTCTTGGAGTACAGGTTGAAGTCCTGAATGATCCCGGCCTGCTTGAGCATGATGGTGATGCTGCCGTTGAAACCCAGCAGGATGATGAAGGCGAACGCCAGGGGGACGCCGGCAAAGTTGCTGGTCATGTTGGCGAAAGCGGTGACGAAATTGCGCAGCGGCGAATCGACCCGGCGCAGGGAGTAACTGCCCAGGGTGGCGATAATGATGCCGAAGATGCTCGAGTAGAAGCTGATCTCCAGGCTGAACTGGATGGCTTGCAGGTAGAACTTCGAGCTGAAGATCCGCGTGAAGTTGTCCAGGCCCCAGCCGGTTTCTTCCGTTTGCAGGCTGTTGATCAACACCCAGACGAGCGGGGCGATTTCGAACACGATAAAGAACAGCGCGAAGGGCACAAGGCACAGCAGCGCCAGCCATTTGCCGCGAGTCATGGAATTCACTTCAACAGCTCCCGGCAGACAGGTTTGTCGTGAGGTACGCCCAACAGCTCGCAGACGGTGCCGCACAGGTCGGTCTGGTTCGGCGCGGCGTGGATGTCGAGGCTGAAGGCATCGCCGAGTACAAACAACGGCACTTCGCGCTCTTCCGGCAACAGGCCGTTGTGGGAGCGATCGTTGTTCATGCCGTGGTCGGCGGTGACCAGCACCTGGTAGCCGGCATCGAGCCAGCCTTGCAGGTAGTCAGCCAGGATGATGTCGGCCGAGCGGGCGCTGTTGCGGTATTGCGCGGTGTCGAGGCCGTGCTTGTGGCCGGCGTCGTCGATGTTCATCGGGTGCACGACCAGGAAGTTTGGCGCGTGTTTGACGCGCAGGCTTTCGGCGTCGGCAAACAGGTGTGAATCCGGGTAATGGTCATTCCAGTAGAAATGCCCGTGCTGGATCGCCAGCGCCTTGTCGTCGGTATGACGATCACGCGCGGCAATAAAGGGTGTGCGGTTATACAACTCGCTGACCCAATGGTAAGCCGCCGCTGCAGTGGTCAGACCGGCGTCGGTGGCGTAATGGAAAATGCTGCGTTGGTTGGACAGGCGCGAGACCTGATTGTGGACGATGCCGCTCTGGATCGGTGGCACGCCGGTGAGGATGCACTCATACAGCGGGCGGGACAGGGCGGGCAGTTCACATTCCAGTTTGTAGAGGGCTGCGCGTCCTGCGCCGACATAGGCCTGCAAGTGCCCCATGGCGTGTCGGGCAACCTCGAAATTCAGGCCGTCGAGCACGACAAGGATGACATTGTGCTTCATGGGGGCTGGGGCTCCGCAACAGGGGTGTGGATCTTTTGTTCGGTTGGAACCGGATCAAATGTGGGCGCTGGCTTGCCTGCGATGGCGATGTATCAGTCGACATCAATGTCGAAGGTTCGACCGTCATCGCCGGCAAGCCGGCTCCTACAGGTTTTGCGTCGCTTACTTCATTTCTACGATGACTTGCTCGTTCCACTGTTGTGGCAGCTTCTTGGAGGTCGCTTCCCAGGCATCGGCATCCTTGATCGGTTGCGGATTGGCCTTGGTGTACTGCTCGCCCGGGATCAGGTTCTTGGCGATATCGGCCGGCAGTTTCAGGTCGGTTTCAGCACGGATCGGACGCGCATTGCCACGCGCCAGGTTGAGTTGGCCGGCATCGCTGAAGATGTATTCGCGGGTCAGCTTGGCGGCGTTCGGGTGCTTGGCATATTTGTTGATGATGGTGGTGTAGCCGGATTTTACCGAGCCGTCAGAAGGAATCAGCACCACGTAGTCATCCGGGTTGGCCATCTTGGCCTTGTAGCTCAGGCCGTTGAAGTCCCAGACGATGCCCACTTCGACTTCGCCTTTTTCCATGGTGGCGATGGTCGGGTTGGACAGCGAGAGTCGACCTTGCTGGGCGATCTTGGTGAAAAACTGCAGGCCCGGCGCGATGTTTTTCTCGTCGCCTTTATTGGCGATGGCTGCCGCCAGTACGCCGTTGGCCGCTTGGGCCGCGGTGCTTACGTCACCGATGGAGACTTTGTATTTGCCTTTCTGCAGGTCAGCCCAGCTGGTTGGCACGTCAGAACCGTGCAGCAGCTTCTTGTTGACGATGAAGGCGATGGTGCCGGTGTAGGCCAGGGCCCAGTGACCGTCCTTGTCTTTCGCCCAATCCGGGACCTGGGCCCAGGTCGACGGTTTGTACGGCTGGGTGACTTCCTGCTTCACCGCGATCGGACCGAAGGCCGCGCCCACGTCGCCGATGTCGGCGCTGGCGTTGTCTTTTTCAGCCTTGAACTTGGCGATTTCCTGGGCCGAGCTCATGTCGGTGTCGATGTGCTTGAGGCCGTAGGTCTTGGCCAGGTCTTCCCAGGTGCCTTTCCAGTTGGCCCAGTCATCGGGCATGCCGACGCTGTTGATGGCGCCTTCTGTCTTGGCGGCAGCTTCAAGGGTTTTTAGATCGGTATCAGCAGCCATGGCGGCGGTGCACATGGCAATGGTCGAGCCTAACAGTGATGCCAGGAAAAGCTGTTTCATCCGAAGCTCCTTTGGGCGTTTTCAACGCTGCGTTTTTGTCGACGTTTGCGGTGGTGTTGGTCTAGGTCAGCAATACCTGAGCCAATCTAGGCTGGATGGATGACAGTTTCATGTCGATGTCGTTTTTAAATCGCTTGTGTCGCTCAGCACAGACTTAGCGTAGACCATGCTCAAGTGCCCGCAGGGCCTGGACTTGGCCGATGTATTGCAGGGTGTGCAGGAGGGACTCGACATGGACTGTCATCTGTCGGTCATCTGTAATGCCTAGGCTGGCACGCAATGGCAGGAGCCCGAATACAGCGCGTTTTGTGCACCTGAACGGTGCTGGTCTAGTCCAGATAGGTAACGTTGATGCGTGATGAGGCAATCAAGGCGGTGACATCCATCGGCCTGGCGCTGCAAGAGCAGATCGACCACGGCCTGTTGCCGCCTGCAAGCAAACTGCCCGCCGAGCGCAAGCTCAGCGAGTTGTTTGGTACCACTCGAATTACTGTGCGGGAAGCCTTGTTACAACTGGAGGCCCAGGGCCAGATCTATCGTGAGGAGCGCCGGGGCTGGTTTGTCTCGCCACCACGGCTGGCCTACAACCTGATGCAGCGCAGCCACTTTCACGCGATGGTCAACGATCAGGGGCGGGTGGCGTCTACCGAAGTGATCTCTGCACGGCTGCAACCGGCCTCGGCGGCGGTGTGTGCGTGGTTGCAGTTGCCGGCGTTGTCCAGCGTGATCCAGATCTGCCGGGGCCGGCGGATTGACGGGCG
This sequence comes from Pseudomonas sp. 13B_2.1_Bac1, assembly GCF_025466155.1. Taxonomy (NCBI): domain Bacteria; kingdom Pseudomonadati; phylum Pseudomonadota; class Gammaproteobacteria; order Pseudomonadales; family Pseudomonadaceae; genus Pseudomonas; species Pseudomonas sp. 13B_2.1_Bac1. Next base: position 23,470 of record NZ_JANLOH010000052.1, read on the forward strand.
GCTGGTGTTGTATGTGGAGCACTACCTGAACCCGCAGTATTTCCCGGGGATTCTTGAGTGCGACCTGAATCAGTCAATGACTGAGTTGTACGCGCGCAAGTACGACTTGCACTACGGGCGGGTGCGTTTCGAAATCGTCCCGACCTCATTGCCGGTGGAAGCCGCCGCCGCGTTGCGCGTGTCGGTGGGCAGCCCGGGCCTGCGGATTGCCCGGGTCAATTATGACCAGCACCAGCGACTGATCGACTGCGACCTGGAATTCTGGCGGCATGATGCAATTCATGTCGGAGTGGATGTGGTTTAACCCGTGTGGCAAGCAGGCTTGTTTTGAAATGCGGGCAGGCTTGTTGTGGAATGCAGGCACGCTTGTTGTGGAATACAGGCACGCTTGTTGTGGTGAGCAGGCTTGCCCTGCGTTGGGCTGCGCAGCAGACCCAAAATCTGTATGGGGTTTTTTCTGGCAGGTTACGGCGGCCTTAGTAGGGGGCTGCTACGCAGCCCAACGCAGGGCAAGCCTGCTCGCCACAGAGTTTTGTTCACCACATAAGCCTGTTCACCCATAAGCCTATTCACCACAGTGGCCTGCCCACCACAGAAGGCTGATCTTCAGATGTCAGGGCGCGAGTGTCTTGATCACCTGATCCGCATTGGTTTCCGACTCTGCACCGTCGACGTTCAGCATCTGTCGTCACCGGCAAGCAGTCTTGTTATGGAATAGTTGTGGTGAGCAGGCTTGCCCTGCGTTGGGCTGCGCAGCAGGCCCAAAATCTGTATGGGGATTTTTCTGGCAGGTTAGGGTGGCTTTGATAAGGGGCTGCTGCGCAGCCCAACGCAGGGCAAGCCTGCTCGCCACAGAATTCTCTGTTCACCACGTAAGGTTGATCTTCAGATGTCAGCGCGTGAGTGTTTTGATCACCTGATCCACATTGGTTTTCGGCTCTGTCGACGTTCAGCATCTGCCGTCACCGGCAAGCAGTCTTGTTATGGAATACAGGCACGCTTGTTGTGGTGAGCAGGCTTGCCCTGCGTTGGGCTGCGTAGCAGGCCCAAAACCTGTATGAGGATTTTTCTGGCAGGTTAGGGTGGCTTTGATAGGGGCTGCTGCGCAGCCCAACGCAGGGCAAGCCTGCTCACTACAGTGGCCTGCTCACCACAGAAGGCTGACCTTCAGATGTCAGGGCGTGAGTGTCTTGATCACCTGATCCACATTGGTCTCCAGTTCGGTCACCGGCTCTGCGCCGTCGACGTTCAGCACCAACAGTTGCGCACCGCCTGCCGTGACGGCGGCTTTTACCGCTTCGCTTGGCTGACGATGGTGCAGCACCACGGCCACGTCGTTGTCCTTCAACGCGGCGCTGAATGTTTGCAAGGCCTCGGGTGTCCAGTCGGCGTCGGGGCGGGCGTCGGTGCTGACCACTTCCAGGTTCAGGCTGCTGACCAGATAAGCGAAGTGATCGCTCAAGCTGACCACGCTGAGGTTGTCCGCCTTGGCCAGCCGTGTTTCGCTGTCGGCGCTGAGTTTGAGCAGGCGCTGCTTGAGGGCGGCGAGGTTGGCGTCGATGGTCGGCTTGGCGTGGGGCGCCAGGCGGCTCAGGTCGGCGGCCATTACATCGGCCATGCGCCCCATATTGTTGCTCGATTGCCACGGCTGGCTGTTCAGCCCGTCGGCGCTGCCCGGCTGCACGGCGATCCCCGGCAAGCCGCCATCCACCGGGCGTGCCGCGTCGATTTCGACGATGCGGATGTTGCTGCGGCGTGCCACTGGGTAGAGCGGGTCATCCGCCCACAGCGAGCGCAGGCCGATGGCTGCATCGGCGTCCACCGCCAACTTGCCCAGCGCCGGCGCGCCACGGCCGGTGAAATAGGACACCTGGCGCGACCCGGGCAGGTTGGCGGGAGCTGCGCGCTCCAACTGCACATCGGTGCCCTTGAGCAGCACTTCGGCCAGCCCGTAGGTGATGGGCAACGAGGCGAGCACTTTGACGGTCTTGACCGATTTTGCCTTGCTCAGTGCAGCATGGCCGAGGCCATTGTTGGCAACGAAGTCCCGGGGTTGGAACCCGTCAACGGCGGCCAGCGCCGAGGTGCTGAGCAAGCAAGCGATGGCCAGGGCCAGTGGGCGAAAGACAGGGCGCATTATCCAAGATTCCCTTTGAGGCTAGGCACCGTGCCGCGCGCAATAGCGGCAATGGCGAAGGCGATACCGGCCACCAGAATGATCGCGGCGCCGGACGGAACAGGCAGGTCGAAGATGATTGGCAGCAGGATGCCGCACAGGGTGCTGACGGTGGCGATTACCACCGAGACCCAGAAAAACCCCTTGAGCGACTGGCTGAGCAGACGTGCCGCCGCCGCCGGGATCACCAGCAGCGCGCCGACCAGGATCGCGCCGATGACCTTGACGGCCGCCACAGTGATCAGCGTAACCAGGATCACGAACAGGTAATCCAGGGTCTTCACGGCCACGCCGCGCACTGCCGCCAGTTGCGGGTTGAAGCTGGCGAGCATGATGCGGTTGTACAGCGGCAACGCCAGGGCCATCACCAGTGCGCCGACAATCGCCAGCACCAGCAGGTCATTGCCGTTGACGGTCAGCACCGAGCCGAACAGCACGTTTTCAAGGATATGCACGTTGATCTTGCCTGCCAGGATCAGCAGCAGGCTCGCGCCCAAGGCCAGCGACACCGACAGGAACACGCCGATCAAGGTGTCTGGCGCCAGGCCGGTGCGGTTGCGCAGGTAATTGAGCAGGATGCCGAACAACAGGCAGTAGCCGAACAGGCTGCCATACGGCCCGGTGTAGGGTTCGCCGAGCAGAATGCCCACGGCCACGCCGGTCAGCGCGGCATGGCCGACCGCTTCGGAGAAAAACGCAAAGCGCTTGACCACCACCAGCGTGCCCAACCCGCCCAGCACCGGGCCGATCAGCAAGCCGGCGAGCAGCGCGTTGACCACAAAACCATAGGCCAGTGCCTCCGGCAGATAGCCGGAAGACGCCCAGCCCTGGACCATCAAGCGAAACGCTTCATAACTCATTGCGCCGGGCTCCGAGGGTGGGTAGAGAACAGGGTCAGCAGGCGGTCCGGGGTCAGCGCCTCTTTCGGCGTGGCGTCGAACAGCACGCGGCGGTTCAACCCGGTGACGCGGTCGGCCAGGCGGCCCACGGCCTCCAGGTCGTGCTCGATCCACAACACGGTGATCCCGGCGAGGCGCCAGTCATTCAGCAAGCGTTCGAACACCTGGATACCGGCCTCATCGAGTGCCGACATCGGTTCATCCAACACCAGCAATTGCGGCGCCGGGATCAACCCCTGGGCCAACAGCACGCGCTGGCGCTCGCCACCCGACAATGCGCCCATGCGCCGCTTGCGTTTGTCCTGCATGCCGACCCGTTCCAGTGCCTCGCCGATTGCGCCGGCGTAATGCCTGGACAGTCCGAGAAACGCCGGACGCCGTTGGCACATGGCAGCCATGAAGTCATCGACGGTCATCGGTAAGCCACGGTCGAATTCCAGCGCCTGAGGCACATAGCCGATGGTGCCGGGCGTGCTTGGCCACTGCAGGCTCAACCGCCCCTGATGCGGCGTCTGGCCCAGCAAGGTCTTGATCAGCGAGCTTTTGCCGCCGCCGTTGGGGCCGACCAGCGCATGGATGCTGCCCGGCTGTACCTGGAAGGTCACGCCGTCGAGGATCGTGGTGCGACCGAGGGTCAATGAGATGTTGTCGAAGTCGAGGGTCGGGCCAATGCTGGCCACCTCCAGTCGTTGCGCTGCGGTCATGCTCCCGACTCCTGGATCGCCCGGACCACGGTGTTGAGGTTGCCGGTCATTTCCACTTCGTATTTCTCCGCGCTGTAGGCGCCGTAGGAAATATGCGACAGCGGGTACAGCTTGACCCCGGATTCACGCTGGATGGTCTCGACGTAAGTGGACGGGAAATCCATTTCCGAGAAGATCACCTTCACGTCCAGGGCTCGCAGCTCATCGATGGTTTTCTTCAGTTGGCTGGGGCTTGGCTCGATACCGTGTGCCGGTTCGACCACGGCGGTGACTTCCAGGCCAAACTCGCGCAGCAGGTAGTCGTAGGCCGCGTGCACGGTGGCGACGCGCAGGTCGGGGTTGGGTGCGCTGGTCAACTTGGCCAGGGCATCGGCGCGCATCTGGCGCAGGCGCTTGCCATAGGCGCGAGCGTTCTGGGTGTAGGTCTTGGCATTGTCAGGGTCGAGCTTGCCCAGCTCGCGGGCGATGTTGTTGACCTGGGCAATCGACGCGCTGATCGACAGGAAGGTGTGCGGGTTGACCACCTTGCCTGCACCGCGCGCGGCATTGCCGGTGGCGGCCAGCAATGGCACGTTGGCATTGGCTTCGATCACCGGGATGTCCGGGCGCTCGCTGGTGGCGATCATGCGGTCGGCGAAGTCGTCATGGCCGACGCCGTTGAGCACGATGACATCGAGGGTGCCGATGCGCTTGATGTCTTCGGCGCGCGGTTCGTAGGCGTGAGGGTTGAAACCGGCAGGAATCAGCGGCACGACCTCGGCCTTGTCGCCGACGATGTTCGCCACGTAGCTGTAATAAGGGTGCAGGGTGATGCCGATCCGCAGGCGCTTGGCCGCCTCGGCATTGGCCAGCGGGGCCAGCATCAGGCTGAACAGGCCAACCAGTAATACGCGCAACAGGGGAGATGAAATAGACATGGGCAATCGGTCTTCTCGTTCAGTGACGGTGCTGGCGGGTGACGCCGGCATCGAATTGCGCGACCACTTGCTGCCAGCCGGCTGCGATCAGCGCCTGGTCAGAGAGGTCGGAGGGGGCGGCCAGGTCGGTGCTGCGATTGAGCCAGATATCCGGCTCGGCACCGTGCACGCGCATCAGCAGCGAGCCACTGGTGGCAGGTGCCTGGCTCAGCCCCAGGTAGGACGAAGGCGCCAGCAACTGCCAGCGATGATCGCCACGGCTGACCGAGCTGGCATCCTGGGCGAAGGGCGCAAAGCCTTCTTCGGCCAGTTGCGCGGGCGTGGGCAGGGCGCTTTGCTCTTGTGCCAGCAGCTGGATTTCATCCAGGGTCACGCGCAAGTCGGCATAGATGCCCTGTTCGGCAGCACTGAGGTCACGGCGCGCGTCCAGCTGGTGGCTGGGCACCGCGGCGACCTCCTGGGATTCGCCGTGCAAGGCCACCACCGTGCCGGCCACCGCGAGGATGATCAGGCACAGCAGCAGGACGTAGAGGGTCTCGTGCCCGGCACCGGCGGGGCGCACAACCTGTGTCGTGCTCATTGCGGCTGGATGTCCGCTTGGTCGATTTCCACGACGTGACCGGGACCCGCATCAAACAGCACATAGAACTCGGCCGAGGGTTTCTTGAAGGTCAGGGTCGAATCCTGGCCCAGCTTGCCGGGCACCAGGATCGTTTCGTCGTAGCCGATCACATCCAGCGTCACTCCGGGGGCGCCGCTGCCGTCGGAGAAGCCGCCTTTGCACTCGATCTGCTCGCCGGGGATTTCCTTGCATTCGCACATCGGGTTGTGGGCCAGGGCCAGGGTACTGAAACCGGCACCGAGCACTAGCACGGCGCAGGCACGGGTCAGGCGCTTCAAAGTCATGGTTTAACTCCTTGCTTGTTCAGCCAGGCAATGGTGGCAGGCGAGGCCTGGCTCAGCGGGATGGAACCCTGGTGCATCGTGCCGTCCCAGCCTTCCATGGTGACCCACAGTTCGGCGTCGACCGGTGTGCGCTCCGGCACCGGCAGGGCGGCGCCCATGCGGTACGGGGTGCCGAAGAAGATCACCCCGGCGGCGCGCAGGCTGCGCGGTTTGCCGATGCGCAGGTAGGTGGCCTTGACCTGGTCGGCGCAGGTGTCGCACAGGGCGGCGTTGAAGAATTTCATCGGGCCGGCAGGGTCCGGGCGCGGGCCTTCGTTGCGAAACTCGGCGAGTTTCAGGCTCCAGGGCCCGACCTGCACATCACCGGCCAGGCGTTCGCCGATGCCGGTGTCACCCCGAAACAGCGCGGCGTCGGCGAAGTACTTGGGCATGAAGCCCAGCGGCACCAGCAACAGCAGGACATTGATATGGAAACGCCATTTAAGCCAGAAGGCCCGCAGCGGCGATGGCGGTGTAGCGGTAGCGACCTTGCTCATGGGTTGGCCTCCGAAGTTTCAGCCTGCAGGGCCGGGATGGGCGCGGGCGCACGTTGCGCCTTGGCCTCGCGCTTGAGCGCATTGAGGGTCGCGAGGGCGGTGCGCTTGGTCCAGATCAACAGGCCGCTCAGCACCATCATGCTCAGCACCAGGCCGAAGAACGCCCAGATCAGCTTGATCCAGATACCGCCGAAGTCGCCGGTGTGCAGCGGACGCATGGACTCGGTGACGAACTCCAGTTTGGTGCGGTCGGAGAGCAGGTGCGACGAGGCGATTTCACCGTCATACGGGTTGATTTGCGCGGTCTGGTACATCAGCGGGTACCAGCCCCGGCCACCGATCTGCAGGTGGCTGTAGGCGTTGAGCGGCAGGCTGACGAAACTCGCTTCCAGCCCCGGGATGCGCTGGGTGGCGATCTCGATGGCTTTATCCACGGGAATCATCGGTGCCGGCACGCCAGGTGCCGAAGTCGGAACTTTCTCGCGTGCGATCACCGGGACGATGGGCTCGCTGGAAATCGAAATCTGGTTATCCCCCAGGATCGCCTGGATCAGGAACCAGGTGCCGGTGATGGAGATCACTGCGATAAACCAGATCGACCAGATACCGCTCAGGCGGTGGAAATCCCCCCAGAAAATCCGCGCGCCGTGGCGGATTCGCAGGGTCGGCTTGAGAAAGCCCTTCCAGAAACGCTTGTACACCACCAGCCCGGTCACCAGCGAGGCCAGCAGCGGCAAGCCGAGCAGCGACACCAGGTACCAGCCCCAGCTGTAGCCATTGGTGAACGGCACCAGCCACCAGCCGTGCAAGGCGCGGGTGAACTGGCGGAAGTCGAACGACGGACTGATGCCCTGGATCGCCCCGGTGTACGGGTTGACGTAGACCTCTACCGAACGGCCGTCGGGGTAGCTGAGGTCGACACTCAGGGCAAAGTGCGATTCGTCCGGACGGCTGAGCGACTGCACGATCACCTGGGGTTCGGCGCGCTTGATGGCGCTGATCACCTGGTCATAGCTCAGCGGTTCGGCATCGTCCGACGGTTTGCTCGCGCGGATGTCCGGGTTGGCCAGCCACACGATTTCCTGGCTCACCACCGCCAGGGTGCCGGTGACGCAGACGATCAGTACGAAGAACCAGATGGGCAATGCCAGCCAGCTATGAACGAGAAACCAGAGTTTGGAGCGTGACTTCTTCGACATGTGAATGAGGGTCTTGATCGGAGGGGGGCGATGGAGGCCCGAAAAAGGCCAGTCGTAGCTTTTGCTGACGCGACGGGCTGTATCTAAGTTAAGACGGATGAGAATGGGAAAACCCTAATCCGAACATGCAAGTAAATGTTTCAGATTCACATTCACACGGATTAACGACGCGATCGAACACGAAACATGTTCCAAGCCATCACCGAGGTGGCATTGATGAGGGCAGGAGGCTGCGTAGGATGGAGCCATACCGTTGAGCGAGCCTTTAGAACAATGACTGCCAGAACTCTCTACGACAAACACATCGATTCCCACACGGTGTGCGCCCTCGATGACCAGGGCCACGTGCTGCTGTATATCGACCGCCAGGTGATCAACGAATACACCAGCCCCCAGGCTTTCAGTGGCCTGCGTGAGGCCGGGCGTGGCGTATGGCGTCCGGGTACGGCGCTGGCCGTGGTCGACCATGTGAACCCCACCACGCCCCAGCGCATCGCGGCGATGCCCGATGCGGGCGGGGCGCGGCAAGTGTCTTACCTGGCGGAGAATTGCCGGGATTTCGGCATCGAGCTGCTGGATATCCTCGACAAGCGCCAGGGCATCGAACATGTGATCGCGCCGGAACAGGGGTTTATCCTGCCGGGCATGGTGATCGCCGCCGGTGACAGCCACACCACCACGTACGGAGCCCTGGGCGCCTTTGGCTTCGGCATCGGCACCTCGGAAATCGAACACCTGCTGGCCTCCCAGACCCTGGTCTACAAGCGCCTGAAAAGCCTGCGCGTCACCGTCGAGGGGGCGTTGGCCAAGGGCTTGACCTCCAAGGACGTGATCATGGCGCTGATTGGCAAGATCGGCGCGTCCGGTGCGACCGGCTATGCGATCGAGTTTCGAGGTTCGACCATCGACGCCTTGAGCGTCGAGGCGCGCATGACCATCTGCAATATGGCGGTGGAGGCGGGTGCTCGTGGCGCATTCATGGCACCGGACGAAAAAGTCTTCGCCTACCTCAAGGGCAAGCCGCGCGCGCCCACAGGTGAGTTGTGGGAGCAGGCGCTGGTGGGCTGGCGCCAACTGCATTCAGACGCCGACGCGGTGTTCGACCAGGAAGTGCACCTCGACGCGAGCACCCTGGAGCCCATGGTTACCTGGGGCACCAGCCCCGACCAGGCTGCGCCGATCGGCGCCCGGGTGCCGGATCCGCAGGACGTCAGCGACCTGATCCTGCGCCAGGACATGCGCCGCGCCCTCAACTATATGGGCCTGGAGGCCGGTATGCCGCTGAGCGAGATCGTCATCAGCCATGCCTTTATCGGTTCCTGCACCAACGCGCGGATCGAAGACCTGCGTGACGCCGCCAGTGTGGTGCGCGGCAAGCAGGTGGCCGAGCACGTGCGGGCGATGATCGTGCCCGGTTCCACCGAAGTGCGCGACCAGGCCGAAGCCGAAGGGCTGGCGGCGATCTTTATCGACGCCGGTTTCGAATGGCGCCAGTCCGGCTGCTCGATGTGCCTGGCGATGAACGATGATGTGCTGGCCCCCGGCGACCGCTGCGCCTCCAGCACCAACCGCAACTTCGAAGGCCGCCAGGGCGCCGGCGCGCGTACCCACCTGATGAGCCCGGCAATGGTCGCCGCGGCCGCGATCACCGGCCGCCTCACCGATATCCGCCACTTTGGAGACCGCCCATGAGCCTGCAACCCTTTACCCTGGTCACCGGCAAGGCCGCGCCGATGCTGGCGGCGAATATCGACACCGACGTGATCATGCCCAAGCAGTTTCTCAAGGGCATCGACCGCAGCGGCCTGGACCGTGGGCTGTTCTTTGATCTGCGCTTTTTGCCCAATGGCGCGCCCAATCCCGAGTTCGTGCTGAACCAGCCCGCCTGGCAGGGCGCGAGTTTTATGGTAGTGGGGCCGAACTTCGGCTGTGGTTCCAGCCGTGAGCACGCGGTGTGGGGCCTGAAGCAGATGGGCATCCGCGCACTGATCGGCAGCAGCTTTGCCGGAATTTTCTATGACAACTGCCAGCGTAACGGCGTGCTGCTGATCACCCTGGAAGAGGCGGTGCTGCAGCGCCTTGGCCAGACCGTCAGCCAGCCCGACCAGGCGCAGATCAGTGTTGATCTGCAAGAACAGCAGATTCGCTTGGCGGACGGCCAGGTCATTGCGTTCCAGATCGACACCCTGCGCAAGACCGCGCTCCTGCTCGGCCTGGATGCAATCGGCAGCACCCTGCAGCGCAGCGAAGAAATCAAAGCCTTCGAACGCCGCCACCTCGCCGCCAATCCCTGGCTCAACTGACCTACCCGAACCGCAATCGCCGGCAAGCCAACTCCTATGGGTGAACGGGTTTGCACGGCGGGAAAGAAGCCATCCCCCAGGCAATAAACCCTTGCTTGGCCCACCCCAAACTGTAGGCGCCGGCTTGCCGGCGATTGCAGTGTCAAATATTGCAAACTGACCCACCGCTATCACCGGCAAGCCGGCGCATACCATCGGGCGGCATTGCTCGGCAGCATGGCTTTAGATCGACAGCCCTTTGAAGTGCTCCTGCAAGAACTCCACACACGCGCGCAACTTCCCCGAATACGCTAGCCGCGTCGGGTATACCGCCCACACGTTGGCACTCTGGGTGTAGTTGTGCAGCACCTGCACCAGCTTGCCCTGTTCCAGCAGTGGTTTCACATCCCACATCGAGCGCAGCAGTACGCCGCGCCCATCCAGCGCCCATTGCAGTACGATCTCGCCATTGTTCGAGGACAACGGCCCGCGCACGCGCACGCTCTCCTGGGCGCCGTCGTGCTCGAGGTTCCAGATGCCGAAGGCGTTGTCGCGCTCCTTGAGCACCAGGCAGTCGTGCTGCTCCAGGTCGCTCAAGTGTTGCGGCGTGCCCCGGCGTTGCAGGTACGCGGGCGCGGCGCACAGCACCCGGCGATTGCTCACCAGGCGCCGGCCGATGTGCTGGCCGGGGATGTCGTCGCCTACGCGGATCTCCAGGTCGAAGCCTTCGCTGACGATGTCCACCACGCGGTCGAACAGGTCCAGGCGGATTTCCAGGTCCGGGTACTGCTCCGCCAACAACGACAGGGCCGGTGCCACATGATTGCGGCCAAAGCCGAAACTGCTGCACAGGTGCAGGCGGCCACGCGGGCTGTCATGGGCATCGCTGAGTTCATCGGACAGTTGCTGGAAGTCTTCGAGAATACGCACGGCCCAGCGCTGCACCCGTTCACCGTCTTCGGTGAGGGCGATGCGGCGGCTGGTGCGGTGCAGCAGGCGGGTGGCCAGGGTGGTTTCCAGAATCTGGATACGCTTGCTGACATACGCCGGCGACAACCCCAGCTCATCGGCGGCGGCAGCGAAGCCTGCCTTGCGGATCACGGTCAGGAACACCCGCAGGTCTTCGGGTAGGGGCACGGTATCTTTCTTATGAGTCATCAGAAACAAGCGTGGCGGCATGAGCCGCCAGAATAGCACCGGTATGACGAGGCAGCGTGCTCCCGCTGGAGTGCGCAGCGCTCCGATCTTTTTCGGGGCCGCCGCGCAGCCCGGCGGGCGCAAGCTCCCTCGCCACCGTCAGGGTTTACTCGGCAGCGATTTTCGCCTGTGCCGCCTGGGCAGCGCGCGCATGGCGGCCGCGCTTGAGGGCGATCGGCGCCATCTTCTCGCGATCCAGTTCGCCCTCCCAGGCGGCCACCACCAGGGCGGCCACGGCGTTGCCGATGATATTGGTCAGCGAGCGGCATTCGGCCATGAACCGGTCGACGCCGAGAATCAGCACCATCGCCGCCACCGGCACAGTCGGCACCACCGCCAGGCTCGCCGCCAATGCCACAAACCCGGCACCGACCACCGCACCGGCGCCTTTGGAGGTGAGCATGGCCACCGCCAGCAGGGTCAGTTGTTGCTCAAGGGGCAGGTGGATATTGGTGGCCTGGGCCAGAAACAGCACCGCCAGCGTCATATAGATGTTGGTGCCGTCCAGGTTGAACGTGTAGCCGGTCGGCACCACGATGCCCACCACGCCCTTGGATGCGCCGAGGCTTTCAAGCTTCTGGATCAGTTGCGGCAGCGCCGACTCCGACGAGCTGGTGCCGAGCACGATCAACAGTTCCGACTTGATGTAGCCCATCAACTTGAAAATGCTGAAGCCGGCATAGCGCGCGATGCTGCCCAGCACCACGGCGATAAAGAAGAACGCGGTGATATAAAAGGTACCTACCAGTTTCAGCAGCGGCAGCAACGAGCCCACGCCGTATTTGCCGATGGTGAAGGCAATCGCACCAAACGCACCGATCGGCGCGACGCGGCTGATGATGCCGACAATGCGGAAGAACACCTCGCTGGCCTGGTTGATCACCCCCACCAGTGGCCGACCTTTTTCACCGACCATCACCAGCCCGACGCCAAACAGCACGGAGACGAACAGCACCGGCAGGATCTCGCCCTTGGAAAACGCATCGAAAAACGTCGTGGGAATCACGTGCAGCAGGAACCCGGTGATGCCTTCGCCATGCTCGGCCTGGCCGACAAAGCCGGCAATCGCCGAACTGTCGAGGGTCTTCACATCAATGTTGAAACCGACGCCCGGGTGCAGCAGGTGCGCGGCAAGAATGCCGATCAGCAGGGCGATGGTGGACACCACTTCGAAGTACAGCAGCGCCTTGCCGCCGACCCGGCCCACCTGCTTCACGTCGTGCATGCTGGTGATACCGGAGACCACCGTGCAGAAGATGATCGGGCCGATGATCATTTTGATCAGCTTGATAAAGCCATCGCCCAGGGGTTTGAGGTCAATACCGATCTGTGGCCATTGGTGGCCGATCAACACGCCCAGCGCGATCGCGATGAGCACCTGGATATACAGGGTTCCCAGCAGTTTTCTGATTGTCATTGTTATTATCTCGAGACGTTGTTTTGGGCAAAGCGAACCCGTCGCAGGCCGTTGGCAGCCTGCGAGGCGGGTGTGTCAGGTCACGGGGTGGTGCGGCTCAGCGAAGGAAGGCCAGGACTTCGCCAAGCAACAACTCGGGGGCTTCTTCAGCGATGTAATGGCCGGCCGGCAGGGCCTTGCCGCGAACATCGGTGGCGACTTTCTGCCATTCCTTGAGCGGCTCGAAGCAGCGGCCGACGGTGCCTTCGGCGCCCCACATGACCAGCAGGGGCAGGTTCAGGTGGTTGCCGGCGTCGATATCCGCCTGGTCGTGCTCAAGGTCGATACCGGCGGCAGCACGGTAGTCCTCGCAAATGCCGGTGGCGCTGCCCGGCAACTTCAAGCAACGCAGGTAGTCGGCGAAGGCTTCATCGGTGAACGGCTTGAGCCCGGCACTGCGACTGCCCATCACGCTGCGCAGGTACAGCTCGGGGTTGCTCTCGATCAAGGCTTCGGGCAAGGGCGCCGGGCGAATCAGGAAGAACCAGTGCCAGTAAGCGCGGGCGAAAGCCTCGTCGGTTTGTGCATACATCGACAGGGTTGGCGCGATATCCAGCAATACCATGCGCTGCACGGCCTCGGGATGATCCAGGGCCAGGCGATGGGCCACACGGGCGCCACGGTCGTGGGCCAGCAGCGAAAACTGCGCGAAGCCCAGGGCCTGCATCAGCTCGACGCCGTCGCGGGCCATTTCGCGTTTTGAATAATTAGTGTGATGGTCATTGGCCGGCGGCCTGCTGCTGTCGCCATAACCGCGCAGGTCGGCGGCGACCACGGTGAAGTGCTCGGCCAACTGCTCGGCGACTTTATGCCAGATGACATGGGTCTGCGGATGCCCGTGCAGCAGGAGCAGGCCGGGACCCGTACCGCCTTTGCGGTAGCTGATGTCCACGCCGTTGACGTGGCACTGGTCTTTCTGGAATCCGGCGAACATGGAATGACTCCTTGTGATGATTGCCTGCATCCTGGAATCACGCGGCGTTCGCGGCAAGGGGGAAAGCGTGGAGGGGTTGTTCATGAAGTGTGTAGGAGCTGGCTTGCCCGCAATGAAATCGACTCGGTATGCCGGATAGAACGAGTGGTCTGCATCGCAGGCAAGCGCCCACATTTGATCGCCATGGCCTCAGGTATCTCAGCCTTGCTTGAACATCTCCATGGCACGCTGGCGGATCTGCTCCTCGGTCAGGTTCTCCTTGCGCGTCGCGAGGAACCACAGGTGGCCGAACGGATCCTTCACGCTCGCGGAGCGGTCGCCGTAGAACTGGTCCTTCGGCTCCGACACCACCGTGGCGCCGGCAGCCACGGCTTGTTTGAATTGCGCGTCGACGTCGTTCACATACAGGTGCAAGCCGACACTGGTGTGTGCGTCGGGATTGCGCAGGGCCATCTCCGCGCAGGGTGTGCCGAGCATGATCGCCGAATCACCGATGCGCAGCTCGGCATGCCCGACTTTGCCGTCGGGCATGTCCAGGCGCATGACCTGCGTGGCGCCGAAGGCTTTCTTGTAGAACTCGATGGCTTGCGCGGCGTTGTCGATGCCCATATAAGGCGTGACGCTGTGATAGCCCTCGGGAATGGGTTTAACGCTCATATCGTTCTCCTCAGGTGGTGGTTATGGAGGCACGGCCTCTTCACTATAGGCCACGTATCGCGGGGCCTGCGGGCAGCCGACGAGGTGTTCGCCAGGCAACAGTGAACGGGCAGATTGCTGCGCCATAAGCGCCGTCGCGACGCTTTTACAGGGCCAGGCTGCGTGTTTGCGGGCACGGCACAGAAGCTGCAATGCCTCAGGCAAACCATTCGCCCGAGAGCGTTGTATGTCTGTACTGCCTGTATCTGCCGATTACCCGATCCACAGCCCCCACGCCGAGTTGATTCGCGACGAAGCCCAGGCCATTGCCGTCGCCCACCGTGTCGCCGCGGTGTTGCTGGAGCAGGACGCCGAGCGCGACCGCACGCGGCAGGTGCCCGCCGAGGTCGTCGACCTGTATTCCAACAGCGGCCTCTGGGGCATCAGCGTGCCGCGCGAGTTCGGTGGGGCGCAGGTGTCCTACGCGGTGCTGGCCCAGGTGATCGCGATTATTTCGGCGGCCGACCCGTCCCTGGGGCAGATCCCGCAGAACCACTACTGCCTGCTCGAAGATATCCGCCTGCAGGGCACGCCCGAGCAGCAGGCGCATTTCTTCGGCCTGGCCCTGCAAGGCCACCGGTTTGCCAATGCGCTGTCGGAAACCGGCGGCAAGAATGTGCAGGACATCCAGGCGACGATCCGCCGCGAAGGCGACGGCTATGTGATCAACGGGCGCAAGGGTTATTGCACCGGTTCGCTGTACGCCCATTGGCTGGCGGTGCTGGCGCTGGACGAGCAGCAAAATGCCCAGTTGGCCTTTGTGCCGCGGGGGACCGAGGGGCTGGTTGTGGTGGATGACTGGGACAGCATGGGCCAGCGCACCACTTCTAGCGGCACGGTGCTGGCGCAGGACCTGCGGGTGCCGGCGTTCAATCTGTTTGCTACTCACAAGTCCTACGATTCGCCGACTTTGGCCGGCCCGTTCGCACAGCTGACCACTGCCGCCATCGACGCCGGTATTGCCCGCGCCGCATTGCGTGACACGGTCGCGTTCGTGCAGCAATTCGCGCGGCCGTGGATCGACGCCGGGGTGGAAAAAGCCAGCGAAGACCCGTTGACCATCATCCAGGTCGGCGCGCTGGATATTCGCCTGGAAGCCGCTGAGGCGCTGCTCGAACGTGCCGGTCGGGCCCTTGATGCCGCTCGCCCGGCACCGGATGAAGACTCCGTCGCCCACGCCTCCCTGGCCGTGGCCCGCGCCAAGGTCCTGACCACCGAAATCGCCATCGAAGCCAGTAACAAACTGTTCGAACTCGGCGGCACGCGCTCCACCTTGAAGAAGCACAACTTCGACCGTCACTGGCGCAACGCGCGGGTCCACACGCTGCATGACCCGGTGCGCTGGAAATACCACGTGGTGGGCAACTGGCTGCTCAACGGCGCCAAGCCACCCCGCCACGATTGGTCGTGATGCATGGCTGAATTATTCAAAAACATCTACTGGGCCGATATCGGCCAGGCCTGCCTGGAAACCCTCAGCATGCTCACTGCGGCGCTGGGTTTTACCGTGCTGCTCGGCTTGCCGCTGGGCGTGCTGCTGTTTCTCACCGGCAAGCGCCAGTTGCATGAAGCACTGGTGGTGTACCGGCTGCTGTCGGTGGTGGTCAACGTGCTGCGTTCGCTGCCGTTCATCATTTTGCTGATTGTGCTGATCCCGCTGACCACCTTGCTGGTTGGTACCTCCCTCGGCGTACCGGGCACCATCCCGCCGCTGGTGGTGGGTTGCACGCCGTTCTTTGCACGGCTGGTGGAAACCGCGCTGCGCGAAGTCGATCGCGGCGTGGTGGAGGCTACCCAATCGATGGGCGCCAGTACCTGGCAGGTGATTCGCCACACGCTGTTGCCGGAAGCCCGCGGCGGGCTGCTGGCGGCGGTGACCGTCACCGCGATTGTGCTGGTGGACTACACCGCCATGGCCGGGGTGATCGGTGGCGGAGGCCTGGGTGACCTGGCGATTCGCTATGGCTACCAGCGATTCCAGACCGACGTGATGGTGGTCACCGTGGTGCTGTTGCTGGTGCTGGTCCAGGCACTGCAGATGACCGGTGATCGTTTGGTGGCGCGATACAGCCGCCGTTAATGCCTCTTAAAAACTGCCTTTGGAGCACCCATGAAAAAGTCCCTGGCCATCTTGGCCGCTGTCCTGTCGATGAATGCCTTTGCCAATGAAAAGTTGATCGTGGGCGCCACACCCGTGCCTCACGCGGAGATCCTCGAGTTCGTCAAACCGGTGCTGGCCAAGGAGGGCGTGGACTTGCAGATCAAAGTCTTCACCGACTTCATCCAGCCCAACCAGCAGCTGGCGCTGAAGAACATCGACGCCAACTACTACCAGTACCGACCGTTTCTGGATGACTACAACAAGACCCGCCACACCGACCTGGTGCCGGTGGTCGGTGTGCATATCGAGCCGTTTGGCGCGTACTCGACGCGCATCAAGAACATCTCGGAACTGAAGGACGGCGCCACCGTGTCGATCCCCAACGACCCGGTCAACACCGGCCGCGCCCTGGTGCTGCTGGATGAGGCCGGGCTGATCAAGCTCAAGGACCCGAGCAACACCCTGAGCACCCCGCGTGATATCGCCGAGAACCCCAAGCACCTGAAGATTCGTGAGCTGGAAGGCGCCTTGCTGGCCCGCTCGGTCAGCCAGGTGGACCTGGCCTTCGTGTTCGCCAACTACGCGCTGGAAGCGGGGATTGATACCAACAGTGCGTTGATCGTCGAGAAGGGTAAATCGCTGTACGTCGAGTACCTCGTGGCGCGGCCGGACAACATCAACGATCCGCGCATCCAGAAGCTCGCCAAGGCGTTGAATTCCGATGAAGTGCGCCAGTTCATCCTGACGCGCTACAAAGGCCAGATCGCCCCTGGTTTCTAAGGATCAACACCGATCAAATGTGGGGGGCTGGCCCTTGCGATAGCATCACCTTGGTGTGACTGGTTTACCGAGGTGCCTGCATCGCCGGCAAGCCGGGCTCCTGAAGGGTATGGGTGTGCAGGTCAGGATGCAGGGCTGGGTTCCAACAGCTGTGCCCCCGGCCCGTGCTCACCGAGCTGATCATCCTGATTGCGCAGCGGGCACGCCTCCAGCGACAGACACCCGCAACCAATACAACCGCTGAGTTTGTCGCGCAGCAGCATCAGCTTGTTGATGCGCTCGTCCAGGTCTTGGCGCCACCGCGCCGACAAACGCTCCCAATCCTGTGCGTTGGGCGTGCGTCCATCCGGCAAGGTCTGCAAGGCTTCGCCAATGGTCGCCAGCGGAATCCCCAGGCGCTGGGCGATTTTGATCACCACCACGCGGCGCAATACATCGCGAGGGTAGCGTCGCTGGTTGCCGGCATTGCGATTGCTTTTGATCAGCCCCTTGGCCTCGTAGAAGTGCAGGGCCGTCACCGCCACGCCACTGCGCGCCGCCAGTTGACCGACGGTGAGTTGTTTGTTGAGCATGAAAAACTCCGAGACAACGCTTGACCTTGACTTAACTAGAGGTTTTACCCTGCGTGGCATCGAATCGCAAGATTCTGCCTACAGAGAAAGGGGAGTTTTCATGCAGGTATCAGAGAAAAATCGCAGCTTCACTCAAATGATCGAGTTTCACATCGAGCCCCGGCAGCAAGTTGCCCTGGTGGCCGCCTTGTCTACCCAAAGCGAGCGCCTGGCCCAAGGCCATGGCGGCTTTATCAATGCGAGTGTGCAGGTCAGCGACGATGGCCGGCGGGTGCTCAGCTATTTGCAATGGCGCTCGCGCGAGGACGGCGAGGCGGCGTTCAAATGCTTTGAGCACGGCGAGGAAGATTTCTGGACGCTGATCCGCGCCCACCAGGCCACGGCGGTGACCTTCGGTTCGTTCCAGGTGCTGCGCAGTTTCGAGCGCAGCCATGACAATGCCTTGCACTGCCGCCTAAATGGATAGGTGCAGCATCCGCTCGCCTTGGACGTTCTCCCCGGGGCGGCGCTTGTTCACCGCCAGCTCGCCGATCTTGATCAGGCGGGTGCGTGTGACGTTGCGGCTCAGGCCCAGCAGGTTGGCGGTGTGCACCTGGTTGTAATGGCTGAAGCGGTAGGCGGCGCGTAACAGCGCGTCTTCGACTTTTTCATGCAGGGCACCGGCCTGTTCTTCAAAGAGCTTTTGAAACGCCCGCTCCAGCAGGGCTTCGGCGCTGTTGTCGGTGCTGTGCTGGCTGTCGTCCTGGCGTTCGATGCGCATGTTCGACAGGCGTAGGTCGTCGCGCTCGATCACGCCGTTGCGGCAGATCAGCAGGGTGTGGTGAATCACGTTTTCCAGCTCGCGGATATTGCCTGGCCAGCTGTAACTCTTGAGTTTGTGTTCGGCCTCGCGGCTGATGGTGATCGGGCCGTAGCCCAGGCGCTGGCTGTAGGCTTCGATAAAGTGCCGGGTCAGCGGCAGGATGTCGCCGGGCCGCTCGCGCAATGGGCTGAGTTCGAGGCTGACCACGTCGAGACGGTAGTAGAGGTCTTCGCGGAAATGCCCGGCGTTGATGGCTTTTTCCAGCTGCACGTTGGTGGCCGCCAATACGCGTACATCAATCGGAATGCTCTTGCGCGAGCCGAGGCGCACCACTTCGCGCTCCTGCAGCACCCGCAGCAATTTGACCTGGATGGCCATCGGCAAGTCGCCGATTTCGTCCAGGAACAAGGTGCCGCCATCCGCCTCTTCGAACCAGCCGGCCTTGGCACTGAGAGCGCCGGTGAAGGCGCCTTTTTCATGCCCGAACAACTCGGCTTCCACCAGCGATTCAGAGAAGGCGCCGCAGTTCACCGCCACAAACGGCCGGTTACGCCGCGCGCTGAGGTTATGGATATGCCGCGCCACCAGCTCTTTACCGGTCCCGGTCTCGCCGATGATCAGCACACTGGCTTCGCTGGGCGCCACTTGCTGGATATGGTCGAGCAGCGCCTGGGATTTCGGGTCTTCGAAAACCTGGGCCGTGGCGCGGATCGAGGTCGCGAGGGCGGGCGAGGGCGGTAGGGTTAAAAGCTGCATGGGCACCTCTCTTAGGAATAGAACGTGGGAATCGGCAGGGACTGGTTCAACGCCCAGTCCCCCAGTTCGTGGAGTTTGTAGTCCACCGGATCGTGCAGGGTCTGCGTGCGCAGGTTGCGCCAATGACGGTCCAGGCGCAGCGACGCGTGGGTGGAGCGCGCCCCGGTGACTTCAAACAGGCGGCTGCACAGGTCCAGGCCCTGGCGGGTGGCGGCGACTTTGGCGGTGGCGATGGCAATGGCCAGTTGGCCACGTTCGTTTTCCGTCAGGTTGGGGCCTTTGGCCCAGGCCTGGTCGAGCAACTCGGCGGCGCGCTCCACCAGCAGGCGCACCCCCTCCAGGGCGACCCAGAACTCACCGTAGTGATGCAGCACGTAAGGGTCCTGGCGCACGTCCTCGGCTGAGGATTTGTGCCAGGAGCGGGTCTCGGTCAGCGTGTAGTTGCGCGCTTCTTCGAAGGCGCCTTCGGCAATCCCGAGAAACATATGCGTGAAAGTCAGCTGCGCGATCAACGGGCGCAGGCAGGCGAAGGGCGTGCTCAACGGGCCGGGGTCGAGCAGCAACTCCGACTCCTCGACGCGTACGCGTTCGAAGCTGGCGCTGCCGCTGTCGGTCTGGCGCTGGCCGATATTGTTCCAGTCGTTGTGCAGGGTGATACCACTGCGGCCGCTGGGAATTGCGGCGATCAGCAGTTTGCCGCCGGCGCTTTCATCCACAGCCGAGGCGATCAGCATTTCCGAGTCGCTGGCGCCGGAGCAGAAGCTCTTTTTGCCGGAGAACTCGCGCCAGCCGCCGAAATCCTTGACCACGGTGCGGGTGTCCAGCGGGTTGAGGGCGTTGCCCCAGAACCAGTTCTTGCGCGCGGTCTGTTCGAACCACGGCTGCCATTGGTCCGGTCGCGAAAACAGGCGCACGGTGGCGAGCATCAAGTGGTGGAAGCCGAAGACATGGGCGATGGAGCTGTCGACCTTGGCGAATTCGCGCACGATGCCCAGGGTGTCGCTCCAGCGCGCGCCGAGGCCGCCGTACTGCGTGGGAATGCTCAGGGCCAGCAGGCCGCTGTGGCGCAGGGCGTCGCGTTCGGTCTTGGGGGTACCGCCGCGTTCGTCGCGCTCGACGGCGGTGAGGGCGAATTCGGCGGCCAGCAGTCTGGCGGTCTGCAGCGGTGATGGCAGGACGCTGTGGGGTTTGGCTGTCACGCGGGATTCCTCAATGTCTATTTCGCAATGAAGGCTAAATGTAGGAGCGGGCTTGCTGTGGCGAGGGAACGGGTTCCCGTTCGACTGCCTAGGAGTCGCCAGCTTTTGGGGGCGCTTCGCACCCCAGCGGGAGCAAACTCCTTCGCCAGATAAGCTCCGTTCCTACATAAAGCCGATCTCACTGCACTCAGGCCTTGGTGGTGGGCAATACATCGTTGGCAATCATTTCGCCGAACGGGCCAGTGAGGTTGGTGACGCCACGCCCGGCAAGGCTGGCATAGGGTTCCGGCAGCAGCGGGAACACCAGCTCGGCAAACCGATAGGCTTCTTCCAGGTGCGGGTAGCCGGAGAAGATGAAGCTCTCGATGCCCAGGTCCGCGTATTCCTTGATGCGTTCGGCCACTTGCTGCGGGTTGCCAACCAGCGCGGTGCCGGCGCCGCCACGCACCAGGCCGACGCCTGCCCACAGGTTGGGGGCGATTTCCAGGTTGTCGCGACGCCCGTCATGCAAGGCGGCCATGCGGCGCTGGCCTTCGGAATCAAAGCGCGAGAAGGATTTTTGCGCGGCGGCGATGGTGTCGTCGCTGATGTGCTCGATCAGTTTGTCGGCGGCTTTCCAGGCTTCTTCTTCGGTCTCGCGCACGATCACGTGCAGGCGGATGCCGAACTTCACGGTACGACCGTGACGGGCGGCACGTTCGCGTACATCCGCGAGTTTTTCGGCGACGGCGGCGGGCGGTTCGCCCCAGGTCAGGTACACGTCCACCTGTTCGGCGGCGAGGTCGTGGGCCGCGTCGGAAGAACCGCCGAAGTACAGCGGCGGATAAGGCTTCTGCACCGGTGGGTAAAGTGCCTTGGCATTCTGCACACGCAAGTGCTTGCCTTCGAAATCTACCGATTCGCCCTGCAACACGCGTCGCCAGATCTGTAGGAACTCGTCAGAGACTTCGTAGCGTTCGCTGTGGTCGAGGAAGCTGCCGTCGCCGCGGTTTTCGTCGGGGTCGCCGCCGGTCACCACGTTGATCAGCAAGCGGCCATTGGAAAGGCGATCCAGGGTGGCAGCCATGCGCGCGGAGACCGTGGGCGAGATGATGCCCGGACGAATGGCCACCAGATACCGCAGGCGTTCGGTCAGCGGCACCAGCGCCGAGGCGATCACCCAGGAGTCTTCGCACGAGCGTCCGGTAGGAATCAGCACGCCGTGGTAACCCAGGCTGTCAGCGGCCTGGGCGACCTGCTTGAGGTAATTGAGAGTGACCGGCCGTGCACCTTGGGTGGTGCCCAGGTAATGGCCATCGCCGTGAGTGGGCAGAAACCAGAAAACATCCATGACAAATCCTTACGCGATTTTCAGCAGAGAAGGGGAATGCGCAGCGAACAATGGCGCTGCTCGTTCTGCCGCCAGTTGAATACGGGCTTTTAGGAGCTCACTGGTTATTTGGTAGTCGGTGAAGTCAGCTTCGGTGGCGTACACGCCGATCGGCAGGGTCAATGCCTGGAAGAAGCTGAACAGCGGGCGCAACTGATGATCGAGCACCAGCGCATGGCGTTCGCTGCCGCCGGTGGCGGCAAGCAACACCGGTGTGTTGATCAGCGCGTTGAGGTCGACCAGGTCGAACAGGTGCTTGAGCAGGCCAGGGTAGGAGCCGCGATAGACCGGCGCCGCGACGATCAGCAGATCTGCCTGTTCAATCGCCAACAGTTGCGTTTCGACCTCGGCCGGCAACTCATCACGCGACAGTGCACCGCCCAGTGGCCGGGCAATGTCGCCCAGTTCGATCAGGTGGGTCTGGATCGGCAGCAAGGAGGCCAGTTCGGCCAGTACCGCCTGGGTCAACACAAGGGTACGGGACGGGCGCCAGGTTCCGCCGGAGACGGCAACGACATTCAGGGGACGGGTCATGAACAGTTCCTTTATCAACAGTGGTTCATAGCAGGTGTGTGCAACGTGTTGAGCAAGAGCTGTACCAACGGGTGCAAGCCTTGATTGGCGCGGGCTGCGGCCTTGCGGGTGAAAACGACTGCTGTTGTCTGATTGGTGATTTGTTGAATGACTGTTGCCTGGGCAACAGTTGCGTGGCGAACAGTGTCGGGCAGCTGAGAGCCATTTATAGAGGGTTACATTTATTCCGTAAATGAACGTATTTCCATATTTATAGATCTTTGGGGAATATGTGGGCGCCGCTATCGCAGGTGCCTTGGCGGTTGATAGCGACTATCACGGACGATGATTTTTCACCTGCAAAGGGCGGGAGTAGCCTGTGTTCATTGACTCGAAACCACCTTTGCAGGGCCGCCGCCATGAACCGATTCATCGCTGTTTGCTTACTCGTCGTTGCCTCAGTCCTCAGCGGATGTGCGACCCATGCGTCGCCCGAATTACGGCCTTACACCGCAGAAGAAACCAAACAGTTGGCCCTGGAGGCGCTGAGTCGTCGTGGCTTGTCATTTGATGAATACCAACAGCAGCGCGCCGCACTGACCGGCCAGCCACAGAAATCCTTTGGCTTCGATCACCAGGGCGAAATGAATGCCGAACGCAGCGTGACATTGCATGGTCGTCCCAGTTGAGCCCGCGCTCAGCAGCAAAAAGCCCGAGGATTCCCTTAAGGAACCTCGGGCTTTTTGTTTGCCATGCGGGGACTTCAGCCTGTTAAGCTGAATTTCAGGAGCGTTCCTACGCACATTTAAATAAAGTGGCCCTTCTTCAATGGCATTTGATCCGGTAAACCTGACGACCTCTGTTCCGGCTGATGCCCCTGAGACGCTGTTCTCGGGAACCTGTTTTGCGAGTCTTAATAGTCATGAATAAACGTCCGCTGTATTTCGACTATGCCGCCACCACCCCGGTGGATGAGCGGGTCATCCAGGTGATGGTCGAGTGTCTGGGCTTCAACGCCAATTTCGGTAACCCCGCGTCCAGCTCCCACGCGTTCGGCCAGGCGGCCCGGCAAACGGTCGAGCAGGCGCGCCGCCAGGTGGCCGAACTGGTCGGTGCCCAACCTGAGCAAATCGTCTGGACCTCCGGCGCCACCGAATCCAACAACCTCGCCATCAAGGGCGTGGCCCAGGCGCGGGGCGTGGCAGGCGGGCATATCATCACCAGCCAGATCGAACACAAGGCCACCCTGGACACCGCCCGGCAATTGCAGGAAGCCGGCGTGGCCGTGACCTACCTGGTGCCGGACGCGCAGGGCCTGATCAGTGCCGACGCTGTAAGCCAGGCGCTGCGCGAGGACACCTTCCTGGTGTCGCTGATGCTGGTGAACAATGAACTGGGCACCGTCAACGACATCCCGGCCATCGGCGCCCGCGTGCGTGAACATGGGGCGTTGTTGCACGTGGACGCAGCGCAGGGCGCAGGCAAGGTAGCGATCGACCTGGCCGAGTGGCCGGTGGATTTGATGTCGTTTTCCGCACACAAGCTGTATGGCCCCAAGGGCATCGGCGCGCTGTATGTGGGGCCGCGCGCGCAGCAGAAGGTGCTGGCGCAGATCCACGGCGGTGGTCACGAAGGCGGCTTGCGTTCCGGCACGCTGGCCACCCACCAGATCGCAGGCATGGGCACGGCGTTCGCCTTGGCGGCGGCATCGTTTGCCGAAGAACAGGCGCTGATTGTGGCGTTGCGCCAGCGGCTGCTGGATCAGCTGGAGTCAATCGCCGGCGTGCGCCTCAACGGCAGCCCGACCCAACGTATTCCGCACACCCTCAGCCTCACGTTTGGCGAAGGTGAATTCAATGCGGCGGCGCTAAGTGCGGGCATCGCGTTCTCTGCCACCTCGGCCTGTAACTCGGCGAGCAACGCGCCCTCCCATGTGCTGCTGGCGCTGGGCCATGACGCGCGCAGCGCCGGCCGCACGATTCGCTTGAGCCTGGGCCGGTTTACCACCGAGCAGGACATCGATGAGGCCGTGCAGTTGATCAAGGCCGCACTCGCCAGCGCACCGGCGTTCTGGGCAGTCTGAATTATCCATTCGCAACACATAACAATTATTCGTGGTTAGCAGGAGACACAATGAGCACGCAGCCTTTGACCCATGGAACGGTTTCCCAGCGCCTGGCGCATACCCGTGAACTGATGAGCCGCGAGGGCATTCACGCCCTGCTGGTGCCGTCGGCGGATCCGCATCTGTCTGAATACCTGCCGGGTTACTGGCAGGGTCGCCAATGGTTGTCGGGGTTCCATGGCTCGGTGGGAACGCTGATTGTGACCGCGGACTTTGCCGGCGTCTGGGCGGACAGCCGCTATTGGGAACAGGCCACCAAGGAACTCAAGGGCAGCGGCATCGAATTGGTGAAGCTGCAACCGGGCCAGCCTGGTCCATTGGAATGGCTGGCGGAGCAAACCCCGGAAGGTGGTGTGGTGGCGGTGGACGGCGCGGTGATGGCGGTGGCGTCAGCACGGACCCTGGGCGGCAAGCTGGCCGAGCGCGGCGCATCGCTGCGTACCGACATCGACCTGCTCAATGAAGTCTGGCAAGACCGCCCGGCGCTGCCGAACCAGCCGATCTATCAACACCTGCCGCCGCAGGCCACGGTGAACCGCGGTGAGAAACTCGCCGCGCTGCGTGCCAGCTTGAAGGAGAAGGGCGCCGACTGGCACTTCATCGCCACCCTGGATGATATTGCCTGGCTGTTCAACTTGCGCGGCGGTGACGTTTCGTTCAACCCGGTGTTTGTATCCTTTGCGTTGATCAATCAACAACAGGCCACCTTGTTCGTGGCGCTGAGCAAGGTCGATACCGAACTGCGGGCGGTGCTGGAGCAGGACGGCGTGACCTTGCGTGACTACAGCGAAGTGGCTGATGCACTGCGCGCCGTGCCGTCGGGTGCCAGTGTGCAGGTCGATCCCGCGCGTGTAACCGCAGGTTTGCTGGAAAACCTGGACGCTGGCGTCAAGCTGATCGAAGGGCTCAACCCGACCACGCTGGCCAAGTCGCGCAAGAGCCTGGCCGACGCGGAACACATCCGCCAGGCCATGGAGCAGGACGGCGCAGCGCTGTGCGAGTTTTTCGCCTGGCTGGACAGCGCGCTAGGGCGCGAACGCATCACTGAACTGACCATCGACGAACACCTGACCGCCGCGCGAAGCCGTCGCCCGGGTTATGTATCGCTGAGTTTCAATACTATCGCCGCTTATAACGCCAATGGTGCGATGCCGCATTACCACGCGACTGAAGAAGAGCACGCGCTGATTGAGGGCGATGGTTTGCTGTTGATCGATTCGGGTGGCCAGTACCTTGGTGGCACCACCGATATCACGCGGATGGTGCCTATCGGTACACCCAGCGAAGAACAAAAGCGCGATTGCACCCGGGTGTTGAAAGGGGTGATTGCCTTGTCCCGTGCGCATTTTCCCAAGGGCATTCTGTCGCCGCTGCTGGATTCGATTGCACGTGCGCCGATCTGGGCTGAAGGCGTGGACTACGGCCACGGTACCGGGCACGGCGTGGGTTATTTCCTCAACGTGCACGAAGGTCCGCAAGTGATCGCCTACCAGGCTGCCACGGCGCCGCAAACCGCGATGCAACCGGGCATGATTACCTCGATTGAGCCGGGTACTTATCGTCCGGGACGTTGGGGCGTGCGGATCGAGAACCTGGTGCTGAACCGTGAAGCGGGCAAGACCGAGTTCGGTGAGTTCCTCAAGTTCGAAACCCTGACCTTGTGCCCGATCGATACTCGTTGCCTGGAGCCGTCGCTGCTGACGGCGGATGAGCGCGAGTGGTTCAACGGCTACCACAGCGAGGTGCGCGAGCGCCTGAGCCCGTTGCTCAATGGCGCGGCACTCGAGTGGTTGCAGGTGCGTACCGCGGCTATTTGATCGGTTGCAATCCAGGCGCCCGGCCAAGGCGTCGGCTATGTAGTCGACTAACGCCTTGAGCCGGGCGACCGGCGCCGATTGGGCGGGGGCGCTTGGCGATCGAGATTCAACTCAAGGCTTCGCGCACAAACTCCAGACGGTCCTGGCCGAAAAATAGCTGGTTGCCTACAAACAGGCTGGGCGCACCGAACACGCCGCGTTGAACGGCTTGCTCGGTTTTGGCCTTGAGGGCGGCTTTCACGCTTTCGTCATTGGCCAAGGCCAGTATCTCCTGCGGCTCAAAGCCGTGTTCGCTGAGCACCGTCGCCACGACGGCGGGATCTCCCAAGTGGCGACCCTCTGCCCACAGCGCGCGAAACAAGCAACCCACCAAATCGTCGAAGCGTTCGGGCTGGTGCAGTTGCACGCCCGTGACAGCGCGCATCAGCACCAGGGTATTGATGGGAAAGTGCGGGTTGAACTTGAGCGTGACGTTGTAGCGTTGGGCGTAACGAGCCAGGTCGTCGAACATATAGCGTCCCTTGGCGGGGACGGTGATCGGCGAGGCGTTACCGGTGGCCTTGAACACGCCGCCCAATAACATCGGTTGATACACCAACTCTGCGCCGGTTGCTGCGCACAGGGCCGGGAGCTGGGTGTAGGCCAGGTAGGTGGCAGGGCTGCCGAGATCAAAGAAGAACTCCAGGGTTTTACTCATGGTCGCTGCTCGCTGATTATTGTTGTGGGGGCGTGCTTACCAGGGTTCATTCCAGGGGCGCAGGTCCAGTTCGAACGTCCAGGCGTCGCGCGGTTGGCTGTGCAGGAACCAATAGTTGTCGGCGATGTGCTCGGGGTTGAGAATGCCGTCCTGATCCTTGAGCGCGTATTTCTGCGGGAAATTGTCGCGAATGAAGTCTGTGTCGATGGCGCCATCAACCACGATATGAGCGACATGGATATTCATCGGCCCCAGCTCCCGCGCCATGCTTTGCGCTAGTGCGCGGATCCCGTGCTTTGCTCCTGCGAATGCGGCAAAGCCGGCGGCCCCGCGCAGGCCGGCAGTCGCGCCGGTGAACAGGATGGTGCCGCGATGGCGGGTGACCATGCGCTTGGCCACCTCGCGTGCATTGAGGAACCCGGAGAAACAGGCCATTTCCCAGATCTTGAAATACTTGCGCGCCGTTTCTTCCAGGATGCTGCAGGGCACATTGGCGCCGATGTTGAAAACGAAGGCCTCAATCGGGCCCAGTTGCGTTTCAATCTGATCGATCAGCACGATCACGTCTTCTTCTTTTCGTGCATCGCACGCAAAGCCATGCGCTTCGCCACCGGCTGCCTGGATGCTATCGACCAGAGGCTGCAATTTGTCGGCGGTACGGCGGGTGACACAGGCGACGTAGCCTTCGCGGGCAAAGCGCTTGGCAATGGCACCACCGGTTGCGTCTCCGGCGCCGACTACCAATACGATTTTCTTGTTGTGCGTCATGGGAACTCCGTTGGCTCGAATGTCGAACAGGAGTCTAGCCGCAGTGTCGCAAAAGGGCGGGAGTGTAGTGGGTGTTTGATATGAGCAGTCGGAGGGAGACTGCTCGGTCAATCACTTGCAAATGACGATCATGCTCCGGCTGGTGTAGCCCGCAGGGTTGAGGCCGAAGGGGTAATCCCCAGGTTCCTCTGAATTGTCACCGGACTTGGCGATCACCCGGTAGCCCTTGGCTCCGCACGAGTTGGTTGCGCTGGTGTAGCACTGGTCCCAGGAGGAAGACAGTCCGGAACAGTTGATATGCAGCCCTTTTTTGCCCCGCTTCACTTCTGTCTTGGTGGTCGCGGCACAGCCACCGATGGCCACGACCATTAACAGTATCAAAATTCGCTTCATTCCTATCCTTAATAGCCGCTTCCGCAATGCTTGAAGCCGGCTCTACTCGCTCTCGAGTCTAGCGTTCGTGCTGTCCCTGTCGACGTTCTCCATGAATGACATTCGTTTACGGCTTAAACATGGCTTAAATGAGCGGTAAATGCCAGAGCTACATTCAAAGAAGCGTCAATCCGCTGGAACCAGCGGCTTTGACTCCTTGCGCATCGTCACGGTGGCGCCCACGGAGGCCAGGATGATGCAGGTGATGGCCAGCCATTGCGCCAAGGTCAGGTGCTCGTGCAGGAAGAGCAGGCCGGAAAGCGCGCCAAATGCGGGTTCGATGCTCATGAGCGTGCCGAAGGTGCGGGCGGGGAGGCGGGTCAGCGCGACCATCTCCAGGGTGTAAGGCAGGGCGGTGGACAGAATGGCGACGCCGATGGCGACAGGGATCAAGGCCGGGGTCAGCAACGCAGCGCCCGCGTGCACAATCCCGATAGGTGCCACAAACAAGGCGGCGATCATCACGCCGAGGGCGGCGGTCTGTACGCCATTGTCATTGCCTGCCTTCTGGCCGAACAGGATATAGAGGGCCCAGCAGACACCCGCCCCCAGTGCGTAGGCTGCGCCGAGCAAGTCGATGCCGCTGCTGGCGTCCCCCATGGGGATCAACAAGAGCAGCCCGATGACCGCGAGGGCAATCCAGAGGAAATCCACCGCTCTGCGCGATGCGTAAATCGCTACTGCCAGCGGTCCGGTGAATTCCAGGGCAACGGCAATCCCCAGGGGGACGCTGCGCAATGACATATAGAAGAGGAAGTTCATGCCACCCAGGGCCATCCCGTAGACGATCACCGTGCGCAGGGACTTGGCGGTCAGCTTGGCGCGCCACGGGCGTAAGAGAAGCAACATGATCACGCTGGCGAAAATCAGGCGCAGGGTGGTCGTACCCTGGGCGCCAACAATTGGAAACATGCTCTTGGCCAGCGAAGCGCCGGACTGGATGGAAGCCATGGCGATCAACAGCAGGCCGACAGGAAACAATGCCGAGGCCAGGCTGCGGGGAGAGGTGGTCATTGGGGATGTTCGTCCGAGGTCGTATTAAGAGAAGCGCAAGCGGCTATGATGCTTAAGTGTTGAGGGTTGAGCAATATATTGCTCAATTATTCCGCTGATGACCTCTATATAGCCTCAAACAGGAGGTTTCCCGGCTTCTTGATAGAAAATTCAAATTAAGGG
>NZ_JANLOH010000007.1:0-52054 GCF_025466155.1 Pseudomonas sp. 13B_2.1_Bac1
ATAGCGTTAACGGCCAACCCCCACCCCCCCCCACCCCCGCTGCCACATTTGGACCTGTGTTTGGCGCATCGGACGGGTTACTGGGCCAGCCAGCCACCGTCGATGTTCCAGGCGGCCCCGCGGACCTGGGCACCCGCCTCACTGCACAGGAACAGCACCAGCTCACCCAGTTGTGGCGGCGTGACAAACTCCAGCGACGGCTGTTTCTCCGCGAGCAGATCATGCTGTGCCTGCTGCGGGTCGACGCCATTGGCGGCGCGGTCATCGATCTGCTTCTGCACCAGTGGCGTCAGCACCCAGCCCGGGCAAATCGCGTTGCAGGTCACGTTGCTGGTGGCGGTTTCCAGGCCGACCACCTTGGTCAGGCCGATCACGCCATGCTTGGCCGCGACATACGCGGCCTTGCCCACCGAACCGACCTGGCCGTGCACCGAGGCGATGTTGACGATGCGCCCCCAGCCCTTGGCCTTCATGCCCGGCAAGCTCAGGCGCGTGCTGTGGAACACCGAGGACAGGTTGATCGCGATGATCGAGTCCCAGCGTTCCGCCGGAAAATCTTCCACGGCCGCCACATGCTGGATGCCGGCGTTGTTGACCAGGATGTCCACGCCGCCGAACTCACGTTCGGCGTAGGTGATCATGTCGGCGATCTGCGCCGGGTCGCTGACGTCCGCCGGGTGATGGCCGACCTTGCCGCCGAACGCCTGTACCTGGGCAATCACCGCGCTGGCGTCGCCGAAACCGTTGAGGATCAGGTTGGCGCCGGCCTTGGCCAGGCTCAGTGCGATGCCCAGGCCGATGCCGCTGGTGGAGCCGGTAACCAGGGCGGTCTTGCCGTTCAATGTCGTCATGAAAACCTCACACAATGCCGGTGGCGTAGAAAGTACCGATCACCACGAACACCGCGAGGGTCTTGATGATCGTGATGCCGAAAATGTCCTTGTAGGCTTCGCGGTGGGTCAGGCCGGTGACGGCCAGCAGCGTGATCACCGCGCCGTTGTGGGGCAGGGTGTCCATGCCGCCGCTGGCCATGGCCGCGACCCGGTGCAGCACTTCAAGGGGGATATTGGCCGCATGCGCCGCCGAAATAAAGCTCTCGGACATGGCCGCCAGGGCGATGCTCATGCCGCCCGAGGCCGAACCGGTGATGCCGGCCAGCAAGGTCACGGTAATTGCTTCGTTGACCAGCGGGTTGGGAATGCCCTTGAGCCAGTCCGCGAGCACCAGAAAACCTGGCAACGAAGCGATCACCGCGCCGAAGCCGTATTCCGACGCGGTGTTCATCGCAGCCAGCAGCGCACCGCTGACCGCACTTTTACTGCCTTCGGCAAGCTTGCTCTTGATCGCCGACCAGCCAAACACCAGCACCATCAGGATCCCCACCAGCAAGGCCGCCTGCACCGCCCAGATCGCGGTGAGCTTGGCGATTTCGGTGGTCACCGGCGCACTCATGCCCGGCAGGCTGAGGCTGTGGGTCTTGCCGTACCACTGGGGGATCCAGTGGGTGAACAGCAGGTTCATCACGCCGACCAGGATCAGCGGCGACAGCGCGATCCACGGGTTCGGCAGGCTGAGGTTGTCGGCGGTTTCCGGCTCGTTGCGCAACTCGGTGCCGTAGCCTTCACCGGCGCGCTGGGCCTTGTTGCGTTGGCGCGCGAGGTACAGCATGCCGGTGCAGAACACGAAGATCGTGCCGATCAACCCCAGCCACGGCGCGGCCCAGGCGGTGGTATTGAAGAAGGTGCTGGGGATGATGTTCTGGATCTGCGGTGTGCCGGGCAGCGCGTCCATGGTGAACGAGAACGCGCCGAGGGCGATGGTCGCCGGGATCAGGCGCTTGGGGATATTGCTCTGGCGAAACATCTCCGCGGCAAACGGGTACACCGCAAACACCACCACAAACAGCGACACGCCGCCGTAGGTAAGCAGGGCACACACCAGCACGATCACCAGCATCGCCTGGCGGGTGCCGAGCAAGCGGATCGCCGCCGCCACGATGGAGCGCGAAAAGCCCGACAGCTCGATCAGCTTGCCGAATACCGCCCCGAGCAGGAACACCGGAAAATACAGTTTGATGAAGCCGACCATTTTCTCCATGAACACCCCGGTAAACGCGGGGGCAACGGCAGAAGGATCGGTGAGCAGGACAGCGCCGAGCGCGGCGATGGGGGCAAACAGGATAACGCTATAGCCACGGTAGGCAGCCAGCATCAGCAGCGCGAGGGCTGCCAGGGCAATGATCACACTCATGGTGTGTCTCCATCGGATTGTTATTTTTGTGGGTGTTGTGGTGGGGAAGGGCTATAGCGAGATGTGTGCCAAATATTTAACTAATTGAAATATAAGAATATTTTGTGTTTTGGCTAAACGTCTCGTGAAATTTATCTCTATTTTGAGACTGCGGGAGATCCCCTGTGGGAGCGGGCTTGCCCGCGAAAGCGTCGCGCCAGTGAGTTTACAAGGCACTGACACACCGCTATCGCGGGCAAGCCCGCTCCTACACTAAGGTGTCTTTGTTTGTGGAATGATGTCTCTCTATTGAGACTGGGCAATGCCCAACGCCACCATCTTCTTGTACAGCGTCGACCTGCCGAGCCCCAGCCGCTGCGCCGCGTCCACCACATTGCCTTCACACGCCGCAAGCGCCGCCCCAATCACCTGCCGATCAAAGCGCTCGCGTGCTGCGCTGAATGTTTCACCGGCTACCGCCGCCACTGCGCTGCGCTCGACCGGGGTAAAGGTGCCGATCGCCGCACGAATTTCCTCGGCATCCAACACCAGGTCATCACTCAACAACGCCGCGCGCTCCAGCACATTGCGCAGCTCGCGGATATTTCCCGGCCACGCATGCTGCGCCAACAACCCCAGGGCTTCACGGTCGAGTTCGTGCTGGCTGCGCAGCTCCTCCAGGATCGCCTCGCTCAGCGCCGGAATATCCTCCAGGCGTTCACGCAGTGGCGGCACCTGGATCGGCAGCACGTTCAGCCGGTAATACAGGTCTGCCCGAAACTCCCCGCGCTTGATCGCTGCTTCGAGGTCCATCGACGTCGCGGCGATCACCCGCACATCGCTGTGCAGCATCTCGTTGGAGCCGACCGGTTCGAATTCCTTTTCCTGCAGCACCCGCAGCAGCTTGCTTTGCAGCGGCAGTGGCATGTCGCCGATTTCATCGAGGAACAGCGTGCCGCCCTGGGCAATCTGGAATTTGCCGGGACGGCCCTTGCGGTCGGCGCCGGTAAACGCGCCGGGCGCAGTGCCGAAGAACTCAGCCTCGAGCAAATCATGCGGAATCGCCGCGCTGTTGATGCTGACAAACGCCTTGTGCGCCCGCGGCGAGGCGCCGTGGATCGCTTGCGCCAGCAGCTCCTTGCCGGTGCCGGTTTCGCCGAGCAGTAACACTGGCGACTCGGCACTCGCACTGCGCCGGGCGCGGCGCTTGACTTCAAGGCTGGCTGCGCTGGTGCCGATAAAATGCGCGAAGTTGTACTTGCTCTGGCGTTTGCGCAGCAATGAACGGGTCGAGGCCAGCTCCTGCTGCATGCTCAGGTAGCGTTCGATCAGCGGCGACAGGTTGCGCAGCTCATCGAACAGCGCAAAACCAATGGCGCCGATTACCGCGCCGGCATCGTCGTGAATGGGCAGGCGCATCACCACCAGCGGGCCTTTGGGCGTGTCTTGGATATCCAGCAGGATCGGCTGGTCATTGCGCACCACCTGGCGCAACAGGCTGTTGGAAATCACCTGTTCACACGGCTGGCCGATGGCTTCATCGGCGCTGTTCAGGCCGAAACGCTTGGCGTAGCGCTCGTTCATCCAGACGATATTCGCGTCACGGTCGACAATCACCGTGCCTTCGCTGGACTGCTCGATAATCTCGAACAACGACTGGATCGCCAGGCCACGAACCTGTTGGTAGTCCTTGAGGTTTTCGTTGATGTTCATGCTCACGCCGTCAACACAAATGGGGGATGGGCGCGATCCTGTGGCAGCGGACTTGCCCGCGAAGGCGGCGTGCCAGCCAGTAAATCCGGCACCGATACAGCGCTTTCGCGAGCGAGCCCGCTCCCACAGGAGGCGCGTTTACAAGGGAATATGCGCCGCCGCCAGCAGCTCTTTGGTGTAGGGATGCTGCGGCGCGTCGAAAACCGCATGGCTCGCGCCACGCTCCACCACCTTGCCGTCCTTCACCACGATCATGTCATGCGCCATGGCGCGCACCACGGCCAGGTCATGGCTGATGAACAGGTAGGTCAGGCCATACTTTTCCTGCAGTTCGCGCAGCAGCGCGACCACTTGTTTCTGCACCGTGCGATCGAGCGCGGAGGTCGGCTCGTCGAGCAACATCAGCGCCGGCTTGAGCACCAGCGCGCGGGCGATGGCAATGCGTTGGCGCTGCCCGCCGGAGAACTCATGCGGGTAGCGGTGGCGGCTGGCAGGGTCGAGGCCCACGTCCTTGAGCACCTGGATCACTTGCGCGTCACGCTCGGCGAGGCTGCACGGCGCATGCACTTCCAGGCCTTCGCTGATGATCTGCTGCACCGACATGCGTGGACTGAGGCTGCCGTAAGGGTCCTGGAACACCACCTGCATCTGCTTGCGCCACGGGCGCATCTGCTGGTGGTTGAGCGGATCGAGGGCGGCCCCCTGGAAGCGGATGCTGCCGGTGGAGTCCAGCAGGCGCAGGATCGCCTGGCCGAGGGTGGATTTGCCCGAGCCCGACTCGCCGACAATCCCCAGGGTCTTGCCGCGCTGCACGCTGAGGCTGATGCCGTCCACTGCACGCAGGTAAGTCTTACGCCGAAACAGCCCGCCCGTGAGGGGGAATTGCACGGTCAGGTCGTCGACCTGCAACACTGTCTCGCGCGCATCGCTGCACAGCGGTTCGCCGGCCGGCTCCGCATCCAGCAGCAGACGGCTGTAAGGGTGCTGCGGCGCGGTGAACAGGGTCTGGCAGTCGGCCTGCTCGACGATTTCTCCGGCGCGCATCACGCAGACGCGCTGGGCAATGCTGCGCACCAGGTTGAGGTCGTGACTGATCAGCAGCAGCGACATGCCCAGGCGCTGCTGCAACGACTTGAGCAGCAGCAGGATCTTGCGCTGCACGGTAACGTCGAGGGCGGTGGTAGGCTCGTCGGCGATCAGCAACTCTGGCTCGCAGGCCAGGGCCATGGCGATCATCACCCGCTGGCGCTGGCCGCCGGAGAGCTGATGCGGGTAGGCCTTGAGGCGCTCCTGGGGTTTCTGGATGCCGACCAGCTCGAGCAACTCCAGAATGCGCGCCTGCGCCGCCTTGCCGCCCAGGCCCTTGTGCAACAGCAGGGTTTCGCCGATCTGCTTTTCGATGCTGTGCAGCGGATTCAGCGAGGTCATCGGCTCCTGGAAAATCATCGCAATGCGGTTGCCACGCAATTTCTGCAGGGTGGCGGCCGAGGCGCCGACCAGTTCCTGGCCGCGATACTTCACCGAGCCGGTGGTTGCAGTACCGGCCTCGGGCAGCAATTGCAGGATCGAATGGGCCGTCACCGACTTGCCCGAGCCAGACTCGCCGACCAGCGCCAGGCACTCGCCGGGGCGCACATCCAGGCACAGGTTGCGTACCACGGTCTGGCCGCTGAAGGCGACGCTGAGGTCGCGGATCTCGATCAGGTTCATACGCAGTTACTCATGAGCGGGGGTCGAAGGCGTCACGCAACGCCTCGCCGATAAAGACCAGCAGCGACAGGATCAGCGCCAAGGTGAAAAACGCAGTCAGGCCCAGCCAGGGCGCCTGCAGGTTCTGCTTGCCCTGGGCGATCAGTTCCCCCAGCGACGCGCTGCCCGCCGGCATGCCGAAGCCGAGGAAATCCAGGGCGCTCAAGGTGGAAATCGCCCCGGTCAGAATAAACGGCAGGTAGCTCAAGGTGGCGGTCATGGCGTTGGGCAGGATATGCCGGCGAATGATCTTGCCGTCGCCCAAGCCCAAGGCCCGCGCCGCCTTGACGTACTCCAGGTTGCGGCCGCGCAGGAACTCGGCGCGCACCACGTCCACCAGGGCCAGCCAGGAGAACAGCGCCATGATCCCCAGCAGCCACCAGAAGTTGGGCTCGACAAAGCCCGACAGAATGATCAGCAGATACAGCACCGGCAGCCCGGACCACACCTCCAGGATGCGCTGGCCAAGCAAGTCCACCCAGCCGCCGTAGTATCCCTGCAATGCACCGGCGGCGATGCCGATGGCGGCACTGATCGCGGTGAGCGCCAGGGCAAACAGGATCGACACCCGCGCGCCGAAGATCACCCGCGCCAGCACGTCCCGCGACTGATCGTCGGTGCCCAGCCAGTTCACCGCCGAGGGCGGGCTGGGGGCAGGGCGGGTCAGTTCGTAGTTGGGGGTGTCCTCGCTGAACGCAATCGGCGGGAACAGCATCCAGCCACCGTCCTGCTTGATCAGCTGTTGCACGTAGTCACTGCGGTAATCGGCCTGGAACGGCAGTTGCCCGCCGAACTGCTGTTCGGTGTAGCGCTTGAACACCGGGAAATACAGTTCGTTCTTGAAGCTGAGCACCAGGGGCTTGTCATTGGCGATCAACTCGCCGCCCAGGGTCAGGATGAACAGGCCGATGAACAACCACAGTGACCACCAGCCACGACGGTTCTTCTTGAAGCGTTCGAAACGCCGACGGGCCACCGGAGACAGATTAAGCATCAGGCGTTCCTCGCGGCGAAGTCGATACGCGGGTCCACCAGCGTGTAGCAGAGGTCGCCGATGAGTTTTATCAGCAGGCCAAACAGGGTGAAGATAAACAGTGAGCCAAACACCACCGGGTAGTCACGCGACACGGCGGCTTCGTAGCTCATGCGCCCGAGCCCATCGAGGGAGAAGATCACCTCGATCAGCAGCGAACCGGCAAAAAAAACGCTGATAAACGCCTGGGGAATCCCCGAAATCACCAGCAGCATGGCATTGCGGAACACATGGCCGTACAGCACTCGCCGTTCGCTCAAGCCCTTGGCGCGCGCGGTGACCACGTACTGGCGGGTGATTTCGTTGAGAAACGAGTTTTTGGTGAGGATGGTCAAGGTGGCGAACCCGCCGATCACCAGGGCGCTGACCGGTAACACCAGGTGCCAGAAGTAGTCGGCGATCTTGCCGACTGTGCTCAGCTCTTCGAAATTCTCCGAGACCAGCCCGCGTACCGGGAACCAGTTCAGCGACGTGCCGCCGGCGAACACCACGATCAGGAACATCGCGAACAGGAACGCCGGCATCGCGTAACCGATCACGATGGCGGTGCTGCTCCACACATCAAAGCTGCTGCCATGGCGCACCGCCTTGCGAATTCCCAGGGGGATCGACACCAGGTAGGTGATCAGCGTGGCCCACAGCCCGAGAGATACGGTGACCGGCATTTTCTCCAGGATCAGGTCGGTCACCGTGGCGCCGCGAAAGAAGCTGTTGCCGAAATCCAGCTTGGCGTAGCTCTTGAGCATCAGCCACAGGCGTTCCGGCGCGGGTTTGTCGAAGCCGTACTGTTTTTCGATGTCCTTGATCAGTTTCGGGTCCAGGCCACGACTGGCGCGGGAGCCGCTGCTGATGCCCTCGCCGGATGAACCGCCGATTGCGCCGCCGCCGATGCCTTGCAGGTGGGCGATGGCTTGTTCCACCGGGCCGCCTGGCGCGGCCTGCACGATGACGAAATTGACCAGCAGGATAATCACCAGCGTCGGGATGATCAGCAGCAGGCGCCGCACGATATAGGCAAACATCAGCGCGTCCCTCCGCGTTTTTTCAGCTCGGCGTCCATTTGCTCATTGGTCAGCGGCGTCGGGCTGATCTCCCACCAGGTTTCCAGGGCTTCGTCGTTCTGCGCCTCGATGGCCGGGCGACCGAACCGGTTCCACCACGCGGCGGACGTGCCGGGCGGGTAGTAATTGGGGATCCACAGGTAATTCCATTGCAGCACGCGGTCCAGGGCATGGGCGTAGTTGAGCATCTGCGCCTGGGTATCGGCCTTGACCAGGCCCTTGATCAGCGTGTCGACGGCCGGGTCCTTGAGCACCATGTAGTTGTTGGCGCCCGAATCAAACGCGGCCGCAGAACCGAAGTAGTTGTACAGCTCCATGCCGGGCGATGTCGTCACCGGGAAGCCGGTCACGATCATGTCGTAGTCGCGCGCCATCAGCCGGTTCACGTATTGCGAGGAGTCGATGCGGCGAATATTCAAGGTGATGCCGATCTGCGCGAGGTTGCGTTTATACGGCAACAGCAAACGCTCGACGCCGTTCTGGGCATTCAGGAAGGTGAATTCCAGCGGCTCGCCCGCGGCGTTGACCAGCTTGTCGCCCTGCGGTTTCCAACCGGCCTCTTCAAGCAGGGCCAGGGCTTGCAGTTGCTTGTCGCGGATCATGCCGCTGCCGTCGGTGACCGGCGCCTTGAACACCTGGGTGAACACCTCGTCCGGCACCTGGCCGCGCAAGGGTTCGAGAATTGCCAGTTCCTCCGGGGTCGGCAACTGGGTCGCGGCCAATGGGCTGTTGGAGAAGTAGCTCTGCTGGCGGATGTACATATTGCGCATCATCTGCCGGTTGGCCCATTCGAAATCCCACAGCATCGCCAGCGCCTGGCGCACACGGCGGTCCTTGAACATCGGTTTTTGCACGTTGAACACATAACCCTGGGACGGCTGCGGCATTGCTTTGGCCAAGTGCGCGCGTTGCAGGCGGCCATCGTCGAGTGCCGGGCCGTTGTAGCCGATGGAGTAACCGGTAGCGGAGAACTCACGGTTGAAATCGTAGGCGCCGCCGCGCAGTACCTGGCGGGCCACTTCGGTGTCGCCGAAGTATTCCAGGCTCAGATGATCGAAGTTGTACAGGCCACGGCTGACGGGCAGGTCCTTGCCCCACCAGTCCGGGTCGCGGGTAAAGGTAATGGTGTTGCCCGAATCGATCTTGCTGACCTTGTACGGGCCGCTGCCCAGCGGGGCTTCGTAGCCGCCGCCGTTGGCGAAGTCGCGGGTTTTCCACCAGTGCTCGGGGAACACCGGCAGGGTGGCGATATCCAGCGGCAGCGTGCGGTTCTCGTTGCTGGAAAAATCGAAGCGCACCTGGCGCGGGCCTTCGACCTCGACGTGCTTGACGTCGGCGAACAGCGTGCGAAAGCGCAGGCTGCCCTGGGTCATCAGCAGGTCGAAGCTGTAGCGCACGTCTTCGGCGGTGATCGGCTTGCCATCGGCAAAACGCGCCTTGGGGTTGAGGTAGAAACGCAGCGACAGGCCGTCGTCGGCGCGTTCCATCTTCTCGGCCACCAGGCCATACACCGTGTAGGGTTCATCCAAGGAGCGCTGGGCGAGGGGGGCATACAGCCAGCCGTCGACCTGGGACACGCCGATGCCTTTGTCGATATACGGCAACACGTGGTCGAAACGCCCGATTTCCAGGGCCGAGCGCCGCAGCGTGCCGCCCTTGGGCGCATTCGGGTTGGCGTAGTCGAAATGGGTAAAGCCGGCAGAATATTTGGCCGGTTCGCCGTACACCGTCAGGTAGGTTTGCGGGGCCGCGATCACGGCC
The DNA here is from genome assembly GCF_025466155.1 of Pseudomonas sp. 13B_2.1_Bac1. Lineage (NCBI taxonomy): Bacteria > Pseudomonadati > Pseudomonadota > Gammaproteobacteria > Pseudomonadales > Pseudomonadaceae > Pseudomonas > Pseudomonas sp. 13B_2.1_Bac1. The sequence continues at coordinate 9,547 of NZ_JANLOH010000007.1, forward strand.
GTGCTGGCCATCAGCAAGGCCAGGGTGGAACTCAGCAGAGATGAAAAAGCCAATCGCATTGTCAGCCTTGAACGCCGGGTGAAGAAGATTAGGGATTTGTACGCTAACGGCATCAACGTCGCCAGTCACCACATGCACAACGGCCCACCAAAAGGCGGGCCGTTGTTTGTAGCATCAGCGCAGACTGGATCAGTCCTGGCGGCTGGTCACTTCCAGCAGGTGGTAGCCAAACTGGGTTTTCACCGGGCCTTGCACGGTGTTGACCGGGGCGCTGAACACGACGCTGTCGAATTCCTTGACCATCTGGCCTGGACCGAACGAACCCAGGTCACCGCCTTGGCGGCTGGATGGGCAGCTGGAGTTGGCTTTGGCAACTTCTGCGAAATCAGCGCCGCCTTCGATTTGGGCCTTGAGTTCGTTGCACTTGTCTTCAGTGGAAACGAGGATGTGACGGGCGGTGGCTTTGGCCATGGGGATTAACTCCTTGAGTAAAAACGGTGAGCGTACCGGATTCAGGCGGTTATTTCCTGGCAAAGTTCCCGGTAAATGCCCAGTGGCTCACGCGCGTGCCATGGCGCCGCTGCGGGTCAACCATTCGATAAACAACGCAAACAGCTCGGCCTGGGAATTGATCGCGAGCTTGGTGTACAGGTTCTTGCGGTGCATGCGCACGGTTTCCGGCGAGATCCCCAGCACCTGGGCCGTGGATTTCACCGAGTGGCCGCGCAGGATCAAGTGCGCGATCTCGCGCTCGCGCACGGTCAGCACGCCACTGGCAAACCCCATGAACGCCGCCTCGATTTGCTGGTGCGCCTGGGTCTGGGTAAACCCTTCATCACGGATCACCTTGGCCAGGCCCCCGGTGGTGCCAAAGCGGCGCAGCAATTCGCGGACCATGGCCTGGGTGGCCTGCTGCAACGCCAGTTGCGCGTCGCTGAACTGCCCGGCGCTGAGGCCCTGGAACATGCACAGCGAGATCTTGCTCTGTGGCCCCAGGTCGACAATGTAGTAACTCTCCTGAGCACCGCCGCTGCGCAGGTAGTAGGTCTTGTAGTACTCGCTGTTGAAAAAATCGTCCGGGGCGATCTGGGCCAAGTGATAGAAGCCCTCGGCCAGGCCCTTGTCGACTGCCAGGCAGAACGGGTCCAGCAGGTAGCCGCGCGAGAAGTAGCGGTGGATGATTTCGTCCTGATAGGCGCGGGGAATACCCTGCTGATAGAGCAAGTGCGGGGCCAGGCCCTGGCGCTCCAGGCTGATCATCATCGATTCGATGGGCGTGAGCACACACAGCGCGCTGGCCAGGTGTTCGAGGAAGCACGCCTCGTCCACATGGATCAGTGCCTGGGCCAGGGCGCGGTGCCAGGCTTCCAGTTGCTGCAGGGTCGGGTCGGAGGCTGTCGTCATGCTGGCCAGTCTACCCGCAGGCCAACCCCCAGGCAAAAACGCCGAGACAGGCTCGGCGTTGAGGTTCATTGGCCCCGGTACTCGCCTGTCTGGCGCAGTTCGGCGGCGGTGTCGAGGATGCATTGGCGCAGGGTCTCGACCACCTCGTCGACCTGCGCATGGGTGATGATCAGCGGCGGTGACATCACATTCAAGTGACCGATGGGGCGTACCAACAAGCCCTTGGCCTGGGCGCGAAGATGGATTTTTTCGCCGATATTGACCGCGTCCGGCAGCAGCGCCTTGGTGCGTTTGTCGGCGACAAACTCGATGCAGGCCATCAGGCGCTGGCAGCGGATATCGCCCACCAGTGGCAAATCGACCAGGGTTTGCAGGCGTTGCTCCAGGTAAACCCCGACATCTTCCACATGCGCCAGCAGGTTTTCGCGCTCGATGATCTCGATATTCTTCAGTGCCGCCACGCAACTGACCGGGTGGCCGCTGTAGGTGAAACCGTGGGTAAAGCAACGGCCCTTGCCCGGCTCGCCGATCACCTGCCAGATGCGCTCGGAGAAAATGCACGCGCCCAATGGCAGGTAGCCGGAAGTCAGGCCCTTGGCGGTGGTGATGATGTCCGGCTGCATGCCAAACACGTCCTCGGAGGCAAAAAACGCACCGAGGCGTCCGAAGGACGTCACCACCTCATCGGCCACGTACAGCAAGTCGTAGCGCTGACAGATCTCCCACATGCGCCGGTGGTAGCCCTTGGGCGGAATGATCACGCCACCCGACCCCATGATCGGCTCGGCAAAGAACGCTGCGACGTTGTCCGCGCCCAGGGTAAGGATCTTGTCTTCGAACTCGTTGACCAGGCTGTCGAGAAACTCCGCCTCGCTCATCCCCTGTGGCGCCCGGTAGTAATTGGGGCAGGCGATGTGGTGGAACAGGTCGCTCATGAAATCGAATTCCGGCGCGCGGTCGGCGGCCTTGTTGCCGATCGACATGGTCAGGAACGTGCTGCCGTGGTATGCGCTGAAACGCGAAATGATGTGTTTCTTGGCCGGCTTGCCACGGCTGTTCTGGTAGAACTGCACCAACCGGTAGGCGGTGTCCACCGCCGTTGAACCGCCGGTGGTGAGAAACACATGGTCGAGGTCGCCGGGGGCCAGGCTGGCAAGCTTGGCGCACAGCTCGATGGCGGTGACATTGGCCATGTCGCAGAACGGGTTGGAATAAGCCAGCTGACGCACCTGATTGGCGATGGCCTCGGCCATTTCCTCCCGGCCCAGGCCGATATTCGTACACCACATGCCTCCGACTGCATCCAGGTAGCGATTGCCCTGGGTGTCGTAGATGTAGGCCCCGTCGCCGGCGGCAATATTCAGCGAGCCCTGTTCACGGTGCTCGTCGAACATATGGAAACCGTGCATGTAGTGAGCTTTGTCGGCGGCGTCCAGCTTGGCATTGTCGAACTGGGCGAAGAAAGCAGGATTTGGCAGAGTCATGGCATTTACCTTCAATGGCTGGTTTTCACTTGCCGGTCTTCACGGCATTCCAGGTGCGGGTGATCAGGCGCACGGCGGCCGGTGGCTGGCTTTTTTGCGTGAACAGGCGCTGCAGGGTCGCGGCGTCAGGGTAGATCGCCGGGTTGTCGCGGATATCGGCATTCACCAGCGGCTTGGACGCCAGGTTGCTGTTGGCGTAATGGATGGTGTTGCTCACGCCGGCCATGGTCGCGGGCTGCAGGAGAAATTCGATGAATTTGTGGGCATTGGCGACATGCGGCGCATCCGCCGGGATATAGAAGTTATCGAACCAGATCAGCGAGCCTTCCTGGGGAATGAAGTAGTCCAGGTTGATCTTCGCCCCGGCCTCCGTCGCGCGCGCCTGGGAGGTGGCGTAATCGCCGGACCAGGTGGTGGCCAGGCACAGATCGCCGTTGGCCAGGCCGTTGATGAAACCGCTGGAGTCGAATTTGCGAATGTACGGTCGCACGGCCATCAACACCGCCTGGGCCGCCTTGAGGTCTTTGGGCGCGACACTGTTCGGGTCCAGGTGCAGATAGGTCAGGGCCAGCGGGATCATGTCAGTGGGCGAATCCATGAAGGTGATGCCGCAGTCGGCAAATCGCGACACGATCTTCGGATCGAAAATCATCGCCAGCGAACCGATGGGCGCATCCGGCATGCGTGCCTTGATCATGTCGACGTTATAGGTCACGCCATTGCTGCCCCAGGTATACGGCGCGGAATAGGTGACACCCGGGTCATGGGCTTCCAGGTGCTTGAGTACCAGCGGGTCGAGGTTTTTCCAGTCGGGCAGTTGCGTTTTGTCCAGTGGCTGGAACACCTTGCCCTGGATCAGCAGCGGCACCAGCGAGGCGTTGAGCAAGGCCAGGTCATAACCGGAACGTCCGGAGAGCAACTTGCCCTGCACGGTCTCGTAGGAATCGTAGGTGTCGTAGATCACCTTGATCCCCGTGGCCTTCTCGAAGTCGGCCAGGGTGGTCTCGCCGATATAATCCGCCCAGTTGTAGATACGCAGGGTGTTATCCGCGGCGTCTGCGGCCCGGCTCAGGGCCGGCAAGGCCAGCAATACGGCGCTGAACAGGGCGATAAAGGCTTTATGCATGGGGACCCACCTTGTGTTGTGCTGTTATCAGGCGAAGGGACTGATGGCACTGTCAGGCAGGTGGCGGGCAGGGCGCCATACCCCGTTCGGGTAGGGCGCCGGATTCAGGGCAGGACGATATAGTCGTTGCGCTGGATGATCGGTCGGTGCGGGCCCTGCACCAGGTGCAGGTAGCGGCCGTCCACGAGGTCGATGGGCAGGCAGTCGTCGATATCCAGCACGCCGTCGGTGTGGGCCTGGGACCAATGGCGCAACATCTGCTGCTTGCCCTGGCGGGTGGCGTCCTGTTTGTTGCGCGCGACTACCAGCAGGTAATGATGGGCCTCGCCGAAGCTGTTGGCTTCATAACCGCCGAGGTTGATGAAATACAGGTGGTGCGCTCCCGCCTCGGGAGCCAGGTGGCTGAGTTCGACCTTCCAGCCGTCGACGCCATCCACTGCCATCCACGAATCGATATGCACGCCCTTGGGGCTGCCGAACCAGCCGTCGCGCAGTTGCGGGTAGGTGGCTTCCAGCGTGTCCGCCGCAGCGAACACCACATCGTGCACTTCAATTTTCGCCCTGGGGTGCTTGCCCCCGAGCATCACGACAAACAGCATTGCAGGTCCTTCCTGGCGACTTGGCAGAGCGCAACCATACTTCGATTGAACCCTTTTGTCCGGCCAATGCCACACTGTTAATCCGCACACTCATCAGGAGATTGTCATGCGTACCATTGATCTGGCGGGCGTTCCCGTCCCTGTCGTCGGCCAGGGCACCTGGCGCATGGGCGAGGATCCGGACCAGCACCGCGCTGAAGTCGCGGCGTTGCAACTGGGCATCGACGAGGGCCTGACCCTGATCGATACCGCCGAAATGTACGGCGAGGGCGGCGCCGAAACGGTGGTCGGCGAGGCCATCCGCGGCCGGCGTGACCAGGTGTTCCTGGTGAGCAAGGTCTACCCGCACAATGCCAGCCAGAAGGGTATCCCGCGTGCGTGCGAAGCCAGTCTCGCGCGCCTGGGCACCGACTATATCGATCTGTATCTGTTGCACTGGCGTGGCCAGTACCCGCTTGAAGAAACCGTCGAGGCCTTCGAACGTTTGCGCGAGGCGGGCAAGATCGGCCGCTGGGGTGTCTCCAATTTCGATGTGGCCGACCTGCAGGAACTTGCATCCCCGGCCTGCGCGACCAACCAGGTGCTCTACAACATCGAAGAGCGTGGTATCGAATTCGACCTGCTGCCGTGGTGGCAACAACATCACTTGCCGTTGATGGCGTACTGTCCGATTGCCCAAGGCGGAGCGTTGTTGTCCAGCACGACCCTCAAGCAGATTGCGCGCCGTCATGAGGTCTCACCCGCCCAGGTCGCCCTGGCCTGGGTGTTGCGCCAGGACGGCGTGATCGCCATCCCCAAGGCGGTCAACCCTGAGCACGTGCGGCTCAACGCCGCTGCGGCCAAGCTGGTGCTGGACGAGCATGACCTTGACGCCATCGACCGCGTGTTCGGCGCCCCCAAGCGCAAGCACCCGTTGGCCATGGTCTAGCCACCTGGCCGCAACGGCGCCGTCCCTGGCTGCCGTTGCGGCACGGGTTGCCTCAGCCCGCTACCGGGCTGCGCCAGTCATCCGATCCGGACGTGCCAGAGACTTCGTGCGTCCAGACGATCTTGCGATAGGTGAAGTACACCTCCTCAAGATGAGTGAAGTGGGCATTGTCCGGGTCCTGGCAATTGGGCATGCGTGACTGGATATCGACGATGGTCGCGCCTTCAAGCTCGATGGTGAAGTAATGCTCCTGGGTGCCGGCCGAGGACGTGCGCAGCCATTCCAGCCGGCACTTGACCTCCTCGCCACTGGTCAACGCGCTGAACAGCAGTGGCGAGGACTTATCGAACACCTTGCTGATCATCAGGGGCTTGTGGACCCTCTGGCCCGTTGGCTGGCCGGACTGCGGATCACGGGGAATGATCACCTGATGGGAAAAAGCCTGCACCAGGATCTGGTCCTCATGGCCTTCCTGATAAATATTGCCTACCGAGTCCTGGGTGAATGTACCTGCCGTTATCAAACCTTGCTTGACGCCGGTGATGGAAAGATACGCGGGTGTTGGCATGACGGTTTCCTTGCCTGATTGATGAGGTAGTTCCAACGGGCAAGTGTGCCGGTCGGAGACATACCCTTAACAAGAAGCGTGCCGGAAAGTGCCATGGCCAATGAAAGTAATGGTCTGGCAGGTTCTTGATCGAACTATTGAGTCAGTAGGGGTGTTTTCAAGCGGTTTTAAGTGAGGAGTGTTGCGCATAAGTGCGCAATTAGTTGCTCATAGGCTTTGTATAAGCTGTATTTGGGGTAGGGGCGTAAGTTACGGCTTGGATGCTTGTTTACCTGTGCAGTCTGCTGCGCACGCCTCAATTTACAAGGGTTGTAGGAAATTCCTTAAGTGCACTTCCCTTGCTTGCTGGATGTTCAATGCATGGCTAAGGTTTGCGAACTTCGTTGTGAGTCGAGCGAAGGTCAGGTGGCATTCTGATGCACAATTTAATGTGCTTAGTTGGCCTTTGCTGTCTTTGGTAGTTGTGCGCGGTGCTCAATGTCTTATTCGGACAAGTTGTGTGATCATTATCTTGAAGTCGCAAAAATGCCTTGCTCGCAAACAAGTTTTGCTGGCAGCGACATGCGTTTTTCGAATGAGTATGACGCGCTCGAGACCGAGTTGGAGAAGGCGCAATCGCTGCACGGCAGCGGCCAGCCCGATTGGCACAAGGTCCTCGAAATCAGTGAGTCGCTGTTGTGTCGCCAGTCCAAGGATCTGCGCGTAGGCGTCTGGTTGACCTGGGCATTGCATCAGCGTGACTCCTTCCCCGGATTGCTGGCCGGCCTCGGGTTGTTGCGCTATCTCTGCGAGCAGCATTGGGCGGCGCTCTATCCTGCAAAGCTGCGCACCCGGAGCGCAGCGCTGCGTTGGTTGGTATTACGGCTTGAGCCGTTGTTTGCGCAGAGTGTATCGGTACAGAGCCAGCAGCCGTTGTTTCACTGCGTACTCGAACAATTGGTGCGGCTCGATGAACTGTGGACCGAAGACCTGGGAGATGACGCGCCGCTGTTGCTGCCGATTCGCCGACAACTGACGCAGCGATTGGAACGCGTTGCACACGATGAGCCGCCGTCTGCCGGGTTGAGCGGTGCGATTGCGCAGGTCAAACAGGCCACCACTCAACTGCTGAAGCCCGAGACAGTGGTGGAGAACGAAAAACAAGCACACAGAGTGTTGCGCACCTTGCAGGAGCAAGCTCGTCCCTTGTGTGCCTGGTGGTTGCGACAGAGCGCCACCGACCTGCGGGCATTACGCCTGAATCGAACCTTGGCATGGCTGGCGCTGGTCAGTTATCCGGACGCCGACAACCAGCACGTCACCTCATTGCGCGGACTGGCCCCCGACAAACTCACACGATTCCAGGAGCGTTTTGCCCAAGGGCATCACGCCGACCTGATGCTCGAGCTTGAGGCCAGCCTCGCCGGTGCCATGTTCTGGTTCGACGGGCTGCATAGGCTCTGGCAATGCCTGGAGGCGCTGCAGGCGGATCAGGCCATGACCGAGCTGGAAGTGTCTTTTGCCTTGTTGCTGCAGCGCTTGCCCAACCTGCCCGAGTATCGCTTTCACGACGGCACACCGTTCGCCGACACGGCAACCCGCGATTGGATCGCGCTGCAGGTAACCCGTCACCTGCGCAGGCCTGAGTCACCGGCAGTCGCGGCCGATGTCGATGCCGAACCTTGGGAGAAGGCGTTGCAGGAGGCTGTGCCAAGGCTGCGCAAGGACGGCCTCAAGAGTGTCATCCCTGTGTTCAAGCAGGGCATGCACGGCGCCCACAGTGATCGTGCCCGGTTTCATTGGCGTCTCGCACAGGCCCGCGTGTGTGTACACGCGGGCAAGCATGAGCTGGCAAAGATCCAGCTCGAATACCTCGATCACGAGCTGCAACGGTCGGCGCTTGAGCGCTGGGAGCCGCAATTGGCACTGCAGGTGGCCCAGCTCCTGCACCGTTGCTGCGACCTGATGCCACAAAACCACGCCGTGCGCGAGCGCAAGGAAGACACCCATCGCAGGCTGTGCCTCTTCGATCTTGAAGCGGTACTTGAATAGGCTTTCGAGCCACATGAAAACGGAGCAGCACCATGGCCAAAGACGGTTCGGTAGCACCCAAGGAACGTATCAATATCACCTTCAAGCCAGCTATCGGTGGGGCGCAGGAAGAGGTTGAGCTGCCGCTCAAGCTGCTGGTCCTCGGTGATTTCACCCAGCGTGAAGACCTGCGCAAGCTTGAAGACCGCAAGCCCGTCGCACTCGACAAGAACACGCTCGACGAGGTGCTGGCCAAGCAGGCACTGAGCCTGACGCTGAATGTACCCAACCGGCTCCAGGAAGGCGACGACGCCGCCGAGTTGGCCATCCAGGTGCGTATCAACACCATGAAGGATTTCAACCCTGCGAACCTGGTCGAGCAGATTCCCCAGCTGCAGAAGTTGATGGCATTGCGTGAGGCGCTCATGGCGCTCAAGGGACCGCTGGGCAATACACCCAGCTTTCGCAAAGCCATCGAGCAGGCCCTGGCCGATGACGTTTCCCGCGCAAGGGTATTGGCAGAGCTAGGGCTGAACAGCCCCACCGCCTGACATTCTCAGTTAAAAGGACACTGACAGCATGACCACCCAACAGAACGCGATGCCTGCACACGCCGTGGATGAATACAGCATCCTCGACAACATCATTGCCCAGACTTTGCTCGGCGCCGACGACGAAGCGTACGGGATTGCCAAGCGGGGCGTCTCGGCGTTTATCGAAGAACTGATCAAGCCGCAGAACAGCGGCGAGCCGGTCAAGAAACGTTTGGTCGACCGAATGATCGCCGAGATCGACACGAAGCTCAGCCAGCAAATGGACGAGATCCTGCACCACCCGGATTTTCAGGCGCTGGAAGCCGCCTGGCGCGGCTTGCAGTTACTGGTCGAACGCACCGACTTCCGTGAAAACATCAAGATCGAACTGCTGAACGTCTCGCGGCAGGACCTGCTGGATGATTTCGAAGACTCACCGGAAGTCACCCAGTCGGGGTTGTACAAGCATATCTACAGCGCTGAATACGGCCAGTTTGGTGGTCAACCGGTGGGCGCGGTGATCGCCAACTACTTTCTTTCCCCCAGTGCGCCCGACGTGAAGTTGATGCAATACGCTTCCAGTGTGGCCTGCATGGCCCACGCGCCTTTTATCGCTGCCGCCGGGCCGGGCTTTTTTGGCCTGGAAAGCTTCACAGGCCTGCCTGACCTCAAGGATCTCAAAGACCATTTCGAAGGTCCGCAGTTTGCCAAATGGCAAAGTTTTCGCCAGAGCGAAGACTCGCGCTACATCGGGTTGACGGTGCCGCGCTTTCTGCTGCGCACGCCTTACGATCCCCTTGAATGCCCGGTCAAGACCTTCGCCTACCAGGAAAATGTGGTGAATAGCCACGAGCACTATCTGTGGGGCAATACGGCCTATGCCTTCGCCACCCGGTTGACCGACAGCTTCGCGCGCTTTCGCTGGTGCCCGAATATCATCGGGCCGCAAAGCGGAGGGACCGTGGAAGACTTGCCGTTGCATCACTTCCACAGCATGGGTGAAATCGAAACCAAGATTCCCACCGAAGTATTGGTGTCTGACCGGCGTGAATACGAGCTGGCGCAAGAGGGCTTCATTGCCCTGACGATGCGCAAGGGCAGCGACAACGCCGCGTTCTTCTCCGCCAGCTCGGTGCAGAAACCCAAGCAGTTCGGTATCAGCGCCGAGGGCAAGGACGCCGAGCTGAATTATCGCCTGGGTACCCAACTGCCCTACATGATGGTGGTCAACCGCCTGGCCCATTACCTGAAGGTCTTGCAGCGTGAGCAACTGGGTTCGTGGAAGGAGCGCACCGACCTGGAACTGGAGCTCAATAAGTGGATTCGCCAGTACGTCGCCGACCAGGAAAACCCCAGTGCCGAAGTGCGTGGGCGACGTCCATTGCGGGCGGCACGCATCGTTGTCAGTGACGTCGACGGTGAGCCTGGCTGGTATCGCGTGAACCTCAGCGTGCGACCGCACTTCAAGTATATGGGGGCGGATTTCACCCTGTCGCTTGTTGGCAAGCTCGATAAAGCATGAGCAGGGGGCAGGGGATGACCCACAACCAAAGCCTGTTCGAACGCCTTGATCGCCCGGCAACTGCGCCCGTCTGCGGCGTGACGTCTGTAGCAGCCCATCTGGGGAAAATGCTCAGCATCCGCGCGGGCAGCGTTCAGACACTGGCGGACTATGGGTTGCCCGACCTCAATGATATGAACCAGAGCCTGCATGAGTCATTGAGCCAGTCGCGCCTGCTGATCGAGCGGTTTATCCGCGCTTATGAGCCGCGGTTAAGGGATGTGCGGGTCATCGCGCTGCCACGGGATCACGACCCGTTGGCACTCGCATTTGTCATTGAGGCGGTGATGACGGGCCCTGGGGGCAAGCAACCGGTGGTTTTTACCGCGCGGCTGCGTGATGCCGGGCAGGTCGAGGTCTTGCCGGATGTCCTTTAATCGCTATTACCAGAGCGAGCTCAGTGCGCTGCGTCAACTGGGGCGACGTTTCTCCGAACGCAATCCGGCGCTCGCACCGTTTCTTGCCGAGCCCGGCCAGGATCCGGATGTCGAGCGGTTGCTGGAGGGTTTTGCGTTTCTCACGGGGCGCCTGCGACAGAAACTGGACGACGAGTTGCCGGAGCTGACCCATTCCCTCATGCACCTGTTGTGGCCCAACTACATGCGGCCGATGCCTGCTTTCAGCATCCTGCAGTTTGATCCGTTGAAGCATGCGGGGCCGGGTGTGAATGTTGCGCGGGATACACCGGTCGAAAGTGCGGCCATCGACGGCGAGCGCTGTCGCTTCCGTACCTGTTACGCCACACAGGTCCTGCCGCTGCAACTGAGCGCTGTGGACTACAGCGTACAGGGCCAGCAGGGCCGGTTGAGCCTGCGCCTGGAGATGAGTGCCGAAGGCAATTTCAGTGAGTGGACCTTCGATCAATTGCGCCTGCACCTGGCCGGCGATCGCTATCTCGGCCAAGGGTTGTACCTGGACCTGTTGCGCCATCTCGAAGGTATCGAGGTGTTGCCCTTCGGCCAGGATGGCTTGCCGGTCTGCGGCATTGATGGCCAGGCGCTCGCGCTGCGGCTCGGTGCCGACCAGGTGAGCCCGGTGGGATTCAACGAGGAGCACGCGTTGATTCCCTACCCGATGAATACCTTTCGCGGGTATCGCCATTTGCAGGAGTACTTCGCCTTTCCTGACAAATACCTGTTTGTCGATGTCGGCGGGCTGAATGCGCTGCGCAGCTTGCCGCCAGAGCAGCTCAGACAGGTGCGTGGGGTGGTGATGCGTTTCGAGTTGCGCAATCCGTGCCATGGGCCCCGGCAGCCCACGTTGGAGAATGTGAAGCTGTACTGCACGCCGATCGTCAACCTGTTCAAGCATGACGCGGTGCCCATCCGCCTGGACGGCAAACAGGACGAGTACCTGCTGATTCCGGGGGAATATTCGCGCGAACACGCCTGTGTGTTTTCCGTGGACAGCATCACCGGTTGGCAGCCCGGCGGGCAGGGGTACCGGACCTACGTACCGTTCGAGTCCTTCGAGCATGACGGCGCGACCGAGGCATCCAAGGCGCCGCCCAGCTACAGCATCCGCCAACGCCCATCCGCACAGCACGCCGGGCTCGATACCTGGTTGGGGTTCGACAGGGCGCCGGAGCACGATCAGGAAACGCTGTCTATCGAGTTGACCTGTACCAACCACAACCTGCCCAGGTTGCTTCAGATCGGGATGATCAACCAGCCATGCGAGCAGACACCACAAGGGTTGTCGTTTCGGAATATCAGTGCACCGACGGCGAGTTTCTCACCGCCCCTGGACCAGGACTTTCTCTGGCGGCTTATCAGCAACCTGTCGCTCAACTACTTGTCACTGAGCGACATCAATGCCCTGAGGGTCATCCTCGAAACCTATGACTTGCCGCGCTACCACGACCGGCAAGCGCAGAAGGTCAGCGAGAGACGGCTGGGCGCATTGCACTCCGTCAGGCATGTGGCCGTCGACCGATTGCAGCGTGGCCTGCCGTTTCGAGGGTTACGCATCGACCTGACGATCGATCCGCAAGGCTTTCTCGGCCAGGGCGAAGTGTTTGTGTTCGCGTCGGTACTCAATGAGTTCTTCGCACTCTACGCCAGCCTGAATGCCTTCCACGAACTACGAGTCATCAGCACACAAGGAGACGTGTATCTATGGCCACCCCGGATGGGCCAGCAACCCCTGCTTTGACGGCGCTGTCCTGCGTCATCCGTGAGTACTCGCTGTTCCAGGCGGTTCTGCAGGTGATCAAGCGTCTGCGTGTTGCCCATCCGACCTTGGGTGACGACGCGCTGTATGACCAGTTGGAGTTTCAGGCCAACCCGGGCCTGGGGTTTCCCGGTCACGATATTGACCGGGTGGAGTTTTTCGTTGAGCGCGGCATGCTGCGAGCGCGGATGCGCCTTAACGTGCTGGGCCTGTGCGGTGCCGGTTCGCCACTGCCTGCGTTTTATGGCGAGCAGGCGTTTGCCGATGGTGTAGGCGGCAACACGACGCGCGAATTTCTCGACCTGTTTCACCATCGCCTGCAGCGACTGATGCTGCCTATCTGGCGCAAATATCGTTATCGGGCGTGTTTCCAGGCGGGGGCGCGAGATGCTTTTTCCGAGCAGATGTTTGCCTTGATCGGCTTGCGGGGGCCGCGGATCCGCAACGCTGTGCCATTGAACTGCAAGCGGCTGCTGCCCTACCTGGGCCTGCTCAGCCTGCGCGCGCATTCGGCAGCCTTGATCGAAACGGTGCTGCGCTACTACTTCAAGCACCGTCGCGTGCACATCGAGCAATGGGTTGAACGCACGGTGGTGATTGCCGATTCACAGCGAAATCGCCTGGGTACTGCCAACAGTGTGCTGGGTGTGGACCAAGTGCTGGGAAGTCGGGTTGCCGATCGCAGCGGCAAGTTCAGGGTGCACGTGCAAGGTCTCGACTGGCAGCGCTTTCACGGGTTTTTACCCACGGGCACGGACTATCCATTGATGTGTTCATTGGTGCGGCTGACCGCACGGGACCCATTGGAATATGACCTGCGCCTGGTGCTGGCCAAGGAGTCGATAAGGCCATTGCACCTGGGCGAACAGAACGTTTGCCACCTCGGTTGGACCAGTTGGCTGACGCATGAATGCGCTGACGGTGTGGTCATTGTGGCCAGCAACGCTAATTAGGGATTAATCATCATGATGAATGTGGACCTGCAGCACCTGATCCAGACCTTGACCGCCCAAGCGCGCCAGGACCTTGCCCGTTCAGCCGAGCGTTGTGTGGCTCGCGGCGGCACGCAGGTGCTGGTGGAAGACTTGCTGTTGGCCTTGCTGGACGATCACGAAGGCCTTCTGATGCAAGCGTTGGCGGATGCAGGGATCGACGCCGGCGAGCTGCGAGCCACCTTGCAACCCAAGGGAGAATCGAGCGCGTCACGCAATCCGGTATTTGCCGTGGCGCTTGTGCAATGGCTGCAACAAGCCTGGATGGTTGCCCACCTGGAGCTCAAACACACCGAAGTTGATCATGGCGCCCTGTTGCTGGCGCTGTTGCGCCATCCGTTGGAGCACGCAGGCAGTGGCTATCAGGCGGTGCTGAGCCGATTGGACACGCGGCGTGTGCAGGATTTTCTGATGGCCCAGGCACCTCGGCGTCCCTGCGCACCGAATGGCGAATCCTTGCTGGAACGCTTTACCCATGACCTGACGCGGCAGGCCCAGGATGGGCGTATCGACCCGGTATTGTGTCGCGATGCCGAGATCCGGCAACTGATCGACATCCTGGTGCGCCGGCGCAAGAACAACCCGATTCTCGTCGGCGAAGCCGGAGTGGGGAAAACCGCAGTTGTCGAAGGCCTCGCCTTGCGCGTGGTCAGCTCGCAGGTGCCCGAACCTCTCAAGGGTGTACGAGTGCTGACGCTGGACCTGGGCTTGCTCCAGGCGGGTGCCAGTATCAAGGGTGAGTTCGAACGGCGCCTCAAGGGTGTGATCGATGAGATCAACGCGTCGGCGCAACCGGTGATCCTGTTTATCGACGAGGCTCATACGTTGGTCGGGGCGGGCGCCCAGGCGGGCTCCTCGGACGCGGCCAATCTGCTCAAGCCGGCCCTGGCGCGTGGGGAGTTGCGCACCATCGCCGCGACCACGTGGAGGGAATACAAACAGTACTTTGAAAAGGATCCAGCGCTGGCACGGCGTTTTCAGCCGGTGCTCATCGATGAGCCGAGTGTCGACCAGGCGGTTTCGATCCTGCGCGGATTGGTGCCGGTGTATGAGCGCAGCCATGGGGTCTACGTTCGTGACGATGCCGTCGTTGCGGCTGCACAGTTGAGCGCCCGTTACCTGGCAGGGCGTCAGTTGCCGGACAAGGCGGTGGATGTGCTGGACACCGCCTGTGCACGCTTGCGCACCAGCCGGGACAGCGCGCCTGAAGTGTTGCAACGCCTGTATGCCGAACAGGCGGCAGGTGCGCTGCAGCACCAGGCGTTGAGCCGTGACAGGGACACCGGGCTTGTCGTCGATGAACAGGCCTTGCAGGCGTTGAACCTGCGCATGGCGGCAGTGGAATGCGAGCGGCAGCCGCTGGAGCAACAGTGGCTGGAGCGGCAAGCGTCTGCGCAACACGTGTGCCCGCGCCTGGTCGCGCAGGTCATCAGCGCCTGGACCGGCATCCCCGTTGAACAGCTGGCCCTTGAGACCAATGAGCGGGTTATGGGGTTTGCCGACGCGTTGCGTTCGCGCCTCCTTGGCCAGGAGCAAGCCGTACAGGCCCTTGATCGCAACCTGCGCGCGGTTGCCGCCGGGCTCAATAAGGTCGACGCACCCGTCGGGGTGTTCCTGCTGGTGGGCCCGAGTGGCGTGGGTAAGACCGAGACGGCCCTGGCGCTTGGTGATCTGCTGTACGGCGGCGAGCGTTTCGTCACCACGCTCAACATGACCGAGTATCAGGAAAAACATGCGCTGTCGCGGCTGATTGGCGCACCACCCGGCTATATCGGCTATGGCGAGGGCGGGGTGCTCACGCAAGCCGTGCGCCAACGTCCGTATTCAGTGGTGCTGCTCGATGAGGTGGAGAAAGCCGACCCGGACGTGTTGAACCTGTTCTATCAGATTTTCGACAAGGGGCTGGCCAATGACGGCGAAGGGCGGGAGGTGGATTTTCGCAACACATTGTTCCTGATGACCTCCAACCTCGGCAGTGAGGCCGTCGGCGACTTGTGCGCGGATGGCCGGCGCCCGGATGTGCAAGTGTTGCAAGACGCGCTTGAACCGCTGCTGCGTGCCCACTTCAAGCCTGCACTGCTGGCGCGGATGCGGGTGGTGCCGTACTACCCGCTCACCGGTGAGCTGCTGCATGAAATGGCTCGGCTCAAGTTGGAGCGCCTCGGGCAAAGGCTGCAACTGCGCAAGCTCGCCTTCAGCTACACGCCTGAGCTGGTAGCGCACATGGCTGAGCGGTGTACCCATGGTGACAGCGGTGCCCGGTATATCGATCAATGGATCGAGATCCACTTGCTGCCACAGATGGTGGATAGGTTGCTGGAGGCCATGGCCAGTGGCGAGCCCCTGTCGCGGGTGCATGCCGGCCTGGGCAGCCGTGGCGAGCCCAGCTGCGAGTTCAGCCAATGACGGATGACCGCTTGAACCCGCTGACCCATCCCGTGGCTTACGCCGAGGCGTTGCTGGCCTGGTTCGCCCGCTTGGGCATCGATGGCGACGAGACGACGTTGGCGGGTCTGTGTGTCGAGGCGGCCGCGCAACTGAGTCAGTGCGAACTCAGCCAATTGTATTGGCGCGACGAGACAACCGGCGGACTGGGCCTGATTGCCGAGCATTTGCCTGCGGGGCTGCCGGCCGCCGGGCCGGTTTTAAACGCGGACTCCCAGGGTGAGCAAGTGCTGCAGCATGTGCTCAGTCAGCGAAAGGGCCTTTGCATTGATGACCTGCCGACCAGCGTCTACGACACCGGGTTCTTGCCCGCGATGGCGACGCCTTGGCATTCATTGTTGTGCGTGCCGCTGTTCAACCGGCAGAAGACCCTCGCGGGCGTATTGCTGTGTGCGAGCCACCACTCGAAACCGTTGCAGGACTACAGCGTTTCCCTCGGCCATCTGGCCAGCTTTGCCTTGATGCAACTGGCGTTGCTGCGACGGATGCGCACTGCGCAAAGTGTCGCGCAGCCGCAGGACTGTGCGCCCGTTCCTCGCGCGGCGTTGGGCTTGATCGGCAAGAGCACGGCCATGGATGCCACCTGTCGACTGATCGCCAAGGTGATGGGGACCCCATACACGGTGCTGCTGCGCGGCGAAACCGGTACCGGCAAAGAGGTGGTGGCACGCGCCATCCATGCCGCCGGGCCGCGCAGCAGCAAGGCTTTTGTGGTGCAAAACTGCGCGGCCGTTCCGGAAGGCCTGCTGGAAAGCGAACTGTTCGGTTACCGCAAGGGCGCCTTCACAGGCGCCGAACGCAACCACGCTGGGCTGTTTGATACGGCGCACGGCGGCACTTTGCTCCTGGACGAGATCGGCGATATGCCGCTGTCGCTGCAGGCCAAACTGTTGCGGGTATTGCAGGAAGGTGAAATTCGCCCATTGGGGTCCACAGCGGCGCATAAAGTCGATGTACGCATCATTGCCGCGACCCATCGAGACCTCGCCGCGATGGTGGCGCTGGGGACCTTTCGTGAAGACCTGTACTACCGGCTGGCGCAATTTCCGATTGAACTGCCGCCCCTGCGTGAGCGCGATGGCGATGTACTGCTGCTGGCGCGTGATTTCACGCAACAGGCCTGTACTGCCCTAGGGCGCGCGCCCGTGGAGTGGTCGAGTGCTGCGCTGGATCAGCTCTCAAGGCATGGTTTTCCCGGCAATGTGCGCGAACTCAAATGCCTGGTGGAGCGCGCGGTGCTGCTCTGTGACGACAGCGTGATCCTGCCGGAGCACCTGTCCTTGTCAGCGTTGACCACCGATGAACCCGTCGACACCACCTTGCGCCAACGCCTGGAGCGGGTGGAGCGCGTATTCCTGATCGACTGCCTGCACAAGAACCGTGGCAATCGCACGCGTACCGCTCGCGAGCTGGGCGTCGCGCGCCGCACGCTGCTCTATCGGCTGGCGCGCCTGAAGATTCCCATGGGCGATGCCCGCGAGGAGGGCTGAATGAGTGCGTGCGCATACCTGATTTTCCTGGGAGGAACCTGATGCCTTTTCGTTCGTGGCAAGCCGTGGTGCTTGTGTTGTGTTTGCTGGGTGGCTGCAACGCCAATTATGTCTTTGATGATGCTGACTATCGTCCGTTGGGTGATCCCCAGGCGGCCCGTCGCGGCCATTGAACAGGGAGGTCCTGCAATGCAATTAGTGCTTGAAGTGTGTGAAGCCGCGAGGGGTGAGTTGCCGGCGCGCAAAACGTTTGACGGCATCGGCGGCGTTATCGGTCGTGGCAAGGCGTGTGACTGGATCATTCCGGACTCCGCGCGTTTGATTTCCAGTCACCATGGCCTGGTCAGCTACCGTGACGGTGGCTATTTCCTCACCGATATCAGCAGCAACGGTATCGGTGTGTCCGGCAGCGTGGAGCGCCTCTGCAAGGGGCAGGCGCGGTTGATCAACGAGGGCGATGTGTACCAACTGGGCGCGACGCAGATTCGAGCCCGGCTGATCGGTCATCAGCGCCATCCAGGCGTCCAGGGGCAACCCATTCCCGACGATGCATTCCTGGGGTTGGACCCGCTCCAAGCGCTGGAGCGTGAACAACGCTGTGGCGAATCATCGCCGGAGCTGGACGCGTTGGACACATGCACAGACGCGGTCGGTCACTCGATGGATCACCGGGCTGTGGACCATGACCACCTGGTCGTGCCTCAGTGGGCTGAGCCGGTCAGGGAGATTGAGTCGCCACCACCCGACAGGATTGCCCCGGCAACCACAGAGACCTTCTGGGCGCAGTTCGGCGGTGCGTTGGGCATGCAGTTGGATATGCTCGATATTCCCGGGCGCGAAGCCCTGGCGATCAAGGCCGCCGGGTTGCTCAGGCAAACCATCGATGGTTTGCAGCAAGGCCTGCGAACCCGCGACGAGCTGTACACCGAGATGGGCCTGGATGGCTGCACTCCGGTGATGCGTCAGAACCCCTTGAAAGACTGCGGCGATCCCCAGACGGCCCTCGCGTCGCTGTTGGGCGGCGGCGATCCGCGCCAATGCCAGGCCGAGCGCGCGGTCGTCCAAGCGTGGCAGGAATTGCAAGTGCATCAACTGGCCCTGGTCGTGGCTTGTCGTACCGCCGTGCGCAGCGCATTCGCGCGCTTTGCGCCAGGCCATCTGCTCCTGTGTTTCGAACGCGAGGGTAAGCCGCGCCGTTTGCTCACCGATGGCGCGCACTGGCGCGCTTACCAACGCCACTACTGTCGGTTGAGCGACGAGGCCTGTCCGGAGGAGCCGCTATTGCGCATTGATTTTTCCAAAGCCTACACAGAGCAGGTGCGCCTGATCTCCACCCTGCACGCGGCGTACCCGGGATGATGTTCATGTATCGATTTGCATCAATGGTGGTAGCGCTGGGCCTGTTGGTCGGTTGCAGCAGCGTGTCGCCTTTTTCGACCCTGACCAAGCTGGACCTGACGTTGACGGCCAGCGACGAGGTCAACCCCGATCTTCATGGCCGTCCTTCGCCGGTGGTCGTGCATTTGCTCGAGCTGCGGCATCCCGTGGCATTCGAGCATGCCGACTTTTTCAGCCTGTATGGCCGGGCCGAACAGTCCCTCCCCAAAGACTGGGTCAGCAGCGAAGAACTGACACTGCGGCCCGGGGAGCGGTTGGCGCTCAAGCTTGGCGTTGGGTCGCACAGTCGTTACGTCGGCATCCTGGCGGCCTATCGTGATTTGCCCCATGTGCAATGGCGGCTGGTGTTGCCGGTCATGCCTGCGCACCTGACGCGTGCCGACCTGGTGCTGGACCAGACCGGTATTCGTTTCGCCGTCCCGCACACCGACAGGCAGGAGGATTGAAATGCAGGTGCATAACGTTATCTGGCGCGAAGGCATGCTGCTCAAGCCCCAGCATTTGCAGCACAACGATCGCTACTACCATCAGCAGCTCAACCGCACACGGTTACTGGCCGGTGATGCCTGGGGGTTCCTCACGCTGGAAGTCGACTTGCAATACCTCAATCTGGGCAAGGTGGTGGTCAACCAGGCCAGCGGTGTATTGCCGGACGGCAGCCTGTTCGAGCTGAGCGGCGCGATGCAACCCCTGGTTTTGCAGGTGCCCGCCGACGCTGGCCCGCAAGCCGTGTACCTGGCCTTGCCCTTGGTGACCTTGAATCAGATTGAAGTGCGCAACCCTGAGCAGGTCGATGTGCTGGCGCGCTATGTGGCCTGTGAAACCGAGATTGGCGATTCCAACGCTGGCGTCGACTCGCGCTGCCAGATCAACTGTGCACGCCCGGACCTGCGCCTGATCCTGGGGGAGCAGGCCAGTGACCCGTGCTACGTGAAACTGCAGGTCGCCCAGTTGCTGGACTCGAGCCGCGAAGGCGGGGTGCGGCTGGACACGGATTTTGTCCCGACGTTCATCTATCTCCACGAGGCCGGCTATGTGTCGTCGTGCGTCAAGGAGGTGATCAGTCTCCTTGCAAGCCGTGGCGATGCGATCGCCGCGCGCGTCCAGGGTAATGGCACCTCCGCAGGCGCACAGGTCGGCGACTTTCTGATGCTGCAACTGATCAATCGCGCCGAATTGATTGTGCGTCACTACCTGGGCCAGACCCAGGTTCGTCCAGAGGCGGTGTACCGCGAGTTGCTCTCGATACTCGGCGAGCTATCGACGTTTGCGACCGATAGCAAGCGTGCGCAATGGGACGTGCATTACCGGCACGCCGACCAGGGTGCGAGCTTTCGCGGCTTGATGGTCGGCTTGCGCACCGTGCTGTCGTCGGTGCTCGAACAGCATGCCATTGAGCTGGTGTTGCAACCGCGCCAGTACGGGGTGCTGGTCTGCCCGGTGAGTGATCTCAAGTTACTCGGGACGGCGACGTTTATTCTGGCGGCAGCCGCGCAGTGTGATGCGCAAGAGCTGCGCCATCGATTGCCCGCCCACCTGAAGATCGGCCCTGTGGAGCGCATCCGCGAACTGGTCAACCTGCATCTCGCCGGTATCAAGGTCAAGCCACTGCCGGTGGCGCCGCGACAGATTCCGTTTCACGCCAACAAGACCTATTTCATGCTCGAACTCAGTGCCCGTGACATCACGCAGTTGGAGCAGTCGGGTGGTTTTGCCTTCCATGCCAGCGGCGAGTTCGCCGAGCTGGAACTCAACTTCTGGGCCATCAGGAACTGACTGCCATGAACAGGGAAAGTGAATACGCGCAGGATGAGAAAACCGTGCTGCTTGATCGCGACGGGCTCGGACCGGCGCAGGGGCCGTTGACGGACGCTCCCTCGCCACCGCGCTTCGAGCAACTGGAAGACCGGATGATCTACACCGCCCGCCTGCAGGAGGCCCAGCGCTTCAATATGGGCCCCAATGTGTTGTTGGCGGCGGCGTGGGAACTGTTGTCGCAGGTGGTACAGCTCAAGGCCAGCGCCGGGCGTGAAAACCTGCAGGCCCTCAATGAGCGGCTGTCATCCGGCGTGGCGATGTTTGAGGCGCATGCCTTGCAACAGGGCGGCGAGGCGGGCCAGGTGATGTCGGCGCGTTATGTGTTGTGCAGTGTGATTGACGAGGCGGTGGTCACCACGGCGTGGGGCAGTCGCAGTGAGTGGCCGCGGATAAGCCTGTTGAGTCGTTTTCACAATGAAACGTTTGGTGGCGAGAAATTTTTCCAGCTGCTCGAGCGGCTGTCGCGTGATCCCTTCAAGCACGTGGCGATGCTGGAGTTGATGTACCTCTGCCTGTCGATCGGCTTTGAAGGCAAATACCGTGTCATGGAGCGAGGCGGGGCCCAGCTCGATTCGGTAAGGGATGCCTTGTACCGACAGATCAAGCATGTGCGGGGCGATCGTCCCTCGATGGCGACACCGTCCGGTGCAGCGCAGGGCCGCCATTCTCGAATACGCATGCTCTCTACCCCTGCGGTCTTGGCCGTAGGGTTGGCCGCTGTGCTGGCGATGTACCTGGGTTTTGCCTGGGTGCTGGGCAAGGAGCGCATGACGGTGCTGCAACCTCTTCAACTGTTGGCGTCGGCTCAGGCTCGAACGCCCTTGTAACGCTGGGAGCAAGGAATGAACGCATTCTTCAAGGGCGCGGGCAGGGTGCTGCGCAAAATCTGGGTCTGGAGCCTGTTGCTGGTGTTCGCCGGCGCACTGCTGGTGTGGTGCTTCGGGCCATTGCTGGCCGTCGATGACTATCGTTTCTGGCACAGTGCGACGGCGCGCCTGCTGACCATCAGTGGCTTGTTCCTGCTGTGGGGGCTGGCAATGGTGTTGGTGGATGCACGCCGCTCGGCGCGGCTCAACCAGCCGGAACACCAGGCGAAGCATCAGCACCAAGGGCTGATCAGCAATGAACGCCAGCAGGTGCGAGGACGCTTCAAGGAGGCGCTGCAGACACTGAAAAGCACCCGCCGCTACGGTGAGCGCAGCGAGCGTTGGCGCAGCGAGTTGCCCTGGTATTTGCTGATCGGGCAACAGGGCAGCGGCAAGACTCACTTGCTGGCCGCCAGTGGCCGGCAAGGTCCGCTTGATCGAACCGGGCCCGCCCCTCTGGGGGCGACCTCCTGCTGTGATTGGTATTTCGCCGACGAAGCGGTGCTGGTGGAGACTGCCGGCCGCTACCTGACTCAGCCTGACCCTTCAGTGGATGCGGCCGGATGGTCGACATTGCTGGGTCTGCTGAAGGCACGGCGCAGGGCGCGGCCGCTCAATGGCGTGGTGGTGACGTTGTCGGTGGACACCTTGCTGGGCAGTACTGAGCATGATCTGGAAATGCAGGCGCGTCATGTGCATAGCCGCCTGCAGGACATCCAGCAAAGTTTGCATGTGGATGTGCCGGTTTACCTGGTGTTGACCCAGGCCGACCGGTTGGCGGGCTTTGCCGAATTCTTTGATGTGCTGCAAGGCGACGGCCCGGAGGACGTCTTTGGCGGGCGCCTGGAGACCGACGGGGCTGGCGTGGAGATCGCCCAGGTGAGAGCCGCGTTCGAGGCACTGTTGCAACGCCTTGGGGCGGAGTTGATCCCGCGTTTGCACCAGGAGCGCAACATCGAGCGACGTGGCCTGATTCTCGATTTCCCACGGCAGGCTGCCCGTCTCGGCGAGCGCTTGTGCCTGTTCGTCGAGGCGGCGTTTTCCGCTCATCGCTACCAGCGTATCAATGGGTTGCACGGGTTCTACCTGACGTGTGCGAAGACGAGCGAGGTACGTGCGCATTTTGTCCAAGCCCTGTTCAATCGCGTGATTTTTGCCGGCGCCGACCTTGCCGGGCTGCAGGCTCCGGAACGGCATCGCCTGCGACGACGCCAAGGATTGCTGGCGTTGACGGCAGCGTTGGTCCTCGGCGCTGCGGCGGTGTTGTGGGGGCACAGTTATTCGTTCAACCATCAACGCCTGGCGCAACTGCCGGAGCTGCTCAAGCCTGCGCCACCCACGCCACCCGGTGCAGACGAGACCCTGGTATTGCTGGCGCTGCTGGACAATCGCCTGGCAGCGACGCGGGTGTTTGCCCCGTTGGCAGAGGTGCGCTGGGTGGATCGGGCCGGGTTGTACCAGGGGCAGGTGAGTCGGCCGGTGTTGGCCAACGCCTATGAGCAAACCCTGCTTCAGCAACTGCTGCCGCAGGTGAGCCGCCTGCTGGAGGATCAGTTGCAGAACAGCCTTGGCGAGCGTGAACGACTGCTGGAAACCCTGCGCGCGTACCTGATGCTCAATCTGCGCGAGCGGCGCGACACCCGCTGGTTGACCGAGCATCTGGCTGGCCTGTGGTCTGCGCGTTATGCCGGAGATATGTCAGTGCAGACGCGGTTGAATGAGCACTTTGCGCGGTTGCTGGAGCAATCGTTCGCAGTGCCCGTGAACGAGGCGCTCGTGGCCCAGGCGCGGCAGGTATTGCGCGGTGAGTCGCTGGCAGACGTGGTCTACCGGACATTGCGCGAGCAGGCCAGCAACCTCGAACCTTACCGGTTGGCCGAGAGTCAGGTGTTCTTCTCGCTGGAGCCGCCCATCCCCGGCTTCTACACCAAGAGATACCTGCAGTATTTCGAGAAGCAGGGCCCCCGACTGGTGAATGCAATCGCCCAGGACAACTGGGTGCTCGGAGAGGGCACCGACCTCAGTCCCATGGATTTGCGCAGCTTGATGCTGGCGTTGGAGCAGCGCTACTTCAGTGAGTATGCCGATGCCTGGAGCCAGGCCCTCAGCCGCATCCGGCTGCAGGAAAGCGACGACCTGAGGCAAACGGCCGACCAGCTTGCAAGCCTCACATCAGCCCAGTCTGCATGGGTCCAGCTGTTGCAGCAGGTCCGTGAAAACACTCAACTGTTGCCGATCCATGAACGCCTTGAGGCGATCGGCCAGCAGGCGGGCGCAGCAGGTGTGGCAGTGCCTGGCGCCTTGCTCGCGCAGGTCGTCCCCGATGCCGCCCGGCGCGCGCTACAGCGTCGCTTCGAGCCTTTGCATCAACTGCTTGATGAAGCGCAAAACCCAGGAGCCAAGCTCACACAGGCATTGCGCCTGCTCGATGAGTTACACCTGCAACTGTCGGCGCTGAACCGGGAAAGCTCGCCGGAGCAGGCCGCGTTCAAACTGGTCAAGCAACGCATGGAGGGGCAGCAGCCGCTGTTGGGCAACCTGCGCGATGCCGCTACGCGCTTGCCGTTGCCGCTCAAGGGCTGGGTCGAAGGCATTGCTGACCAGACCTGGCGTCACCTGCTCGATGACGCGTATCGGCACGTGAACCAGCGTTACCACAGTGAGGTTTACGCTTTTTACGCCAAGGCGATCCAGCGTCGATACCCGTTCAATGCGCATGCCGGCAGTGATGTTGCCTTGGGCGATTTCCAGGAGTTTTTCAAACCGCGGGGGGCTATGGCGCGCTTCCATGAGGGCTACCTGCGGCCTTTCGTCAGCGTCGAGGGTCCGCGTTTCCGCTTGCGAAGCGTGGATGGGCGCAGCCTGCCGATGTCGCGTTCACTGCTGGAGCAACTCAACAAGGCCCAGATCATTCGCCAGGGTTTTTTCACCGAGGAGCAGGGGGAGTGGGCGGTTCGATTCACCCTGGCGCCCTATAGCCTGGACCAGGCGGTGAGCCGGGCGATCCTGCAGGTGGGTGATCAGCAGTTGGAATACCGTCATGGTCCGATCGTGCCGATGGCCTTTCATTGGCCTGGCGAGGCGGACAACCGGCGCAGCAGCCTGGTGCTGGAGCGCGGTGCGCAACGGCCACTGGGGATTGAAAAGAACAATGGGGACTGGTCGCTGTTTCGCCTGTTCGATCTGATGCAGAGTGAGCCGGCCAGCGGCAGGGAAGCGCAGATCATCAAGGCCGACCTTGCCGGCCTGCGCGCCAATTACCTGCTGACCAGCCAGCGCAATCCCAGCCCGTTCCAGATGGCGGCCTGGCGCACCTTTCGCTTGCCGGAGCAATTGTGAGCCAACGACCGGCCTGGCGCAGCGCCGGGCGTACGCTGCAAGGCAAGGCGCGCCCGCGCAACGAGGACGCGTTTCTCGATGCACCGCAGGCCGGTTGTTGGGCGGTGGCGGATGGAATGGGCGGCCACCAGTCGGGCGACGTGGCCAGCCAGCGGGTGATCAGTAGCCTGGCGGCGTTGCCTGAGGGTGGCTCTTTCGAGCAACGCATCGAGGCGGTCCGGGTTTGCCTGCGCGGGCTCGACAGTCAGTTGGGCCAGGCGCTTGCGCAACCGGGCATCGTTGGCAGTACGGTGGTCGCCTTGCTGCTTGAAGCCAGCCGTGCGGCCTGCATCTGGGCCGGGGACAGCCGCTGCTACCTGTGGCGTGGGCAGCGCCTGTACCAATTGTCGCGTGACCACTCGCTGCAACAGCAACTGATGGACACGCAGCAACTGAGCCTGGAACAGGCCCAGGCCCATCCGAGCGCCAGGGCCTTGACCCGTGCAATTGGCGCGCGCCGACCGCTGAGCCTGGAGGTCCTGGAACTGCGCACGCGCCCAGGCGATGTGTTTTTGTTGTGCAGCGATGGGCTCTACCAAGGACTCAGCCATGGTCAACTCGGCAGCGCCATGAGCCTGGACGCACCCTGGCAAGTGGTGGAGCGCTTGTTCACCGACGTGTTGCGCGGGCCGGCGCGGGATGACCTCACCGCTGTGGTGATCCAGCCGTGAGCGTCGCTGCAGCCTTGCCGAATCTGTTGGCGGGGCGTTATCAACTGGAGCGCATACTCGGCAGTGGGGGCATGGGCGTGGTCTATCGTGCCCGCGACCTGCTGCATGAGGCGTTTGGCGAGCCCAGCGCCGGCATCGCGCTGAAGGTGCTGGGCGAGACATTGTCCGCGTCTTCCGATGCCCATGTGTTGCTCTACAGCGAATTCGCCCTGACCCGCAGCGTGCGGCATGACCACGTGGTACGGGCGTTCGCTTTCGAGGTCGATACGGTCCATCAGCTGGCATTCTTTACTATGGAGCTGATGCAGGGCATGACCCTGGATCGTGTGCTCAAGGGCTGCTCGCAAGGATTGCCGTGGCATGAACTGCAGCCCCTGGCCTTGCAACTGCTCGACGCGCTCGCCTGCAGCCATCGGCAAGGCATCCTGCATGGCGATGTGAAACCCGCCAATATCATGCTGGGAGAGCAGGGGCTGCGCCTGTTCGATTTCGGCCTGGGTTACGCCGAAGCGCAGGAAGCGGCGGGGCTGCCGGGCTTGAGCCGGGGCCGCTTGAACGCCTGGACACCAGCGTATGCGGCGCCGGAACTGATGGCCGGTGGCGCACTGTCGACCCGTACCGATCTGTATGGCGCTGCGTGTGTGCTGTATGACTTGGCCCAGGGGCAGCGCCTCGGCGGGCGGCAGCTTGATCAGCAGCTGCCACGGCCACGACGTTTGCCCAGGCACTGTTGGCCGGCGCTGCGTTCAGCCCTTGCGGCCGATCCGGAGCAGCGGAACGTGAGCATCGCCGAGTTGCGCGAGGCGCTGGCTGGCCCTCGGCGGCGCTGGTTTCTCTAGTTCAAGGCTCCGGTGGAAAGTCATGCAATTGGCAGTACTCGTGCCAACTCAGCCCGGCCATCTGCGCGACCTCCTTGTGCACTTCGCGGCGCTGGGCTTCAAAGACCTCGCTGGAGTCGCTGGTGAGTTTGAGGGTCAGCTCCCAGGCGAACAGGCCTTGGTTTTCGGCTTCTGCTTCGAACGCTTCATGCAGCCGTTCGGCTCGGTACTGTGCCAGGGTTTCGCCCTTGGCCTGGGCGGCCAAGGGGTTGAGGGTGTCCAGTTGCATGGCCACGTCCGGGTGTTCGCTCAAGAATCTGTCCAGTGCAAGCTGGTGGTTATCGCCGGGTGGTGACAAAGGTGTACTCCTGTGGGACTGGTAGTGTTTAGTGCGTGTGACGACGGGCTCGGCGCTGTACGCGTTTTCGCATGTGGCGGCTGATGCGGCAGCGTATCGGTTCCAGCAAAAACAGTAGCACGTAGGCGACCAGCACCAGGGCAAGGTCCAGCAAGCCATCGTCGATAGGGGCGTTGAACCGTCCGATGATGTCCCTGACCGTGAACAATAGTGTGATCCCGCACAGCCAGAGCACGGCGTTGAACAGTAACGGGCGCAAAAGTTTGTCTTGCATATGAGCGAACCTCCTTGATGTCGGACTCCCGCTCCTTCGGGAGGAACAGCACGTCGAGTGTAGCGCCGACTCCGCAGCCCTGAACTGGCGCAGATCAAGCCCCCGGCTGTGCCAACAGATAACGCGCCATGGCCTCGTACGCCGGCAACGTGACGGCGTCATTGGCCGCATTGGCCGCGATCGGATGGGAGGCGAACCGCACAATCACCATCTCGGCCGCAGGATCGATATAGATACTCTGGCCATGGACCCCGCGCGCCATGAAGGCGCCATCCGGGTTGTGGGTGATCCACCACATGGCGCGGTAGCTCCAGCCTTTCAATTGACTATAGCCTGCCTGGGCAAAAGCCTGTTTGTCGCCGCCCTGGCGAATCGTTTTCAGCACCGCCTCGGGCACGATTTGCTCGCCGTTGTAGCGCCCGTTGTTACGCAGCATCTCGCCAAAGCGCGCCATGTCGCGCAGCCCGGCGTTCAAGCCACCACCGGCGAACGGTGTGCCGATGGAGTCGACGGTGAAATAGGCATCCTGTTCACTGCCCAGGCGGCTCCAGATGCGTTCGCTGAGCAGTTGGGCAACGTTGCGGCCGGTGGCACGCGCGATCACCCAACCGAGCACGTCGGTGTTGACGGTCTTGTAGCCGAACGCCTGTCCATGTTCGCCGCGCTGCCTGACGGTTTGCAGAAACTCGAAGTAGCTGCGCGGCCCGACGTAGTCCTTGGGCTTGGGCAGCGGATTGCCGGCCTGGGCATGGGCCCAGACCTCTGCCGTGGGGTCGGCATAGTCTTCGCTGTAGTCCAGCGCCGTAGTCATGTTCAGCACCTGCTCCAGCGTGGCACTGCCGAACGCGGAGTTCGCCAATTCAGGCACATAAGTCGCGACCTTTGCCTGCGCATCGAGGGTGCCTTCGGCGACGAGCATGGCGCCCAGTGTGCCGATCACCGATTTGGTCACAGACATTGCCGCATGTTGCCCGTCTTCTTTCAACACGTCGAAATAGCGCTCGTACACCACGGCCCCGCGGTGCAGTACAACAATGCCATCAGTGTAGGTGGCATCCAGGCTCTGGCGCCAGGTCAACGCTTGGCTGGCGCCATTGGGGATGATGCGCAGTTCGTCGATGCGCGGGTCGAGACGCCGGGGCAACGCTGTGCTCGCACCGAGCCCACGGGACACATTGATCGTGGGCATCAATTGACGAAAGTTCGCCACGCTCCAGCGCATGGCCGGGAAGCGAAAATAGCTGCCATCTTCAAACCGCAGGGTTCGCTCCGGCGGTGGCGGAGCACCGACCATCCACTGGAGGCGGGCCGGGTCACTGGCTTGGGCGTCGGGAAAGCTGGCTTCGGCAGCGTTGGCCACGGTGGTTGAAAGACCCAGCAGCGCGCCGGTCATGAGGGGCAGGATTCGTCGCATCAACAGGCACCTTGATGGCGGGTAAGACACACGGAGCAAGGCCTGGGCTCGAGTCCGTTCGAGATTGACACGGCAAAGGATGGGCTAACTGACCGTACCCGACAAGCGCCAACGGACAGCGTGAGCGGGGAATGTTGCGTGTGCCGCGGCAAAAGCCTTTCGCTCCCGGCATCAGGACGTGTAGCGTTACGCAGGGTTTTCCGGCCTGCCAACCACGGGCAGGGTGCGATGGGCAGAGGGACGGGTCATGGCGCAAACGCTGTTCAAACTTTTCTTTACCCAACGTCTGGCCGCCTTGGCCAGTACCGAGTCGCTGCGCGCGATCCGCGAAGGGTTGTTGTGGATCCTGCCGTGCCTGCTGGTCTCGGCAGCTTTTCTGATCCTGTCCGAGTTCGCCCGTGTGCTGGGCTTCGACCCACAAGTGGTGGCGTTCCTGGCTGCGCTGCACAACCAGATCAGTTCGGTGATTCCGCTGCTGGTCGGTGCGTCCATCGGCTACATGTTGGCGATCCAGCATCGGCTGCCCCAATTGCCGGTGGCATTCCTGTGCCTCGCCCATGTGGTGGTGGCGACGTTTATCCTGCGCGAATACCCCCGGGCCTCGGCGACGTTCGTGCTGTTTATCGCCATCGCCTCGCCGCTGCTCAATGTGCCGGCCATTGCCTGGCTGCACCGGTACCGCTGGACACGCCTGGTCAACGAAGACCTGGTCGGGCACAACCTCAGGGGCACGATCAATATGGTGCTGCCCGGGGCGATCACGGCCTTGGCGCTGGTGGTGGTGCTGTCCTTGTTGTTGCAGGTTCCTTACGTCGCGCAGATCCAGGGGCCGCAAGTGCTGGATGCGCTGGAGTCGCCCTACGGCAGTGGTTTATTCGTGACCCTGATGAACTCGCTGTTGTGGTTTTTCGGGATTCACGGCGTGTACGCGATGCAGCCGCTGTTCAATGTGCTCGACCAGGCGGTGGCCCTCAACGGTGCGGCGTTGGCGGCGGGCGAGCCGATCAAGTATGTGCTGAACGGTGGCTTGCTGGGCTGTTTTGCGTTTATCGGCGGCTCCGGTGGCGCGTTGTGCCTGCTGGTGGCGATCCTGCTGTTTTCCAAGAGCCAGTCCATGCGTCTGGTGGCGATGGCGAGTGTGCCGCTGTCGCTGTTCAACGTCAGCGAGGTGCTGCTGTTCGGCTTGCCGATCATTCTCAACCCACGCCTGTTCATACCCTTTTTGATTGTGCCCGCGCTGAATGCGACGGTGGCGCTGACGGTGGTGCAAATGGGTTGGGTGTCGCCGGCTGTGGCGAGCGTGCCGTTCACTGCACCGGTGCTGCTCAACGCCTACCTCAGCACCCACGGCGATGTCGCGGCCGTCGCGCTGCAAATCGCGCTGCTGGGCTTGGGCACGCTGGTGTACGCGCCGTATGTCCGGGCGATTCATCGCCAGGCCACCGAAGGCGGCACGGTCTACCTCAAGTCCCTGGACATGACCTTCCGTGGCCTGGAGGAAAAAGGCCGGCTGCGCGAACTGGACCCGGTATTGGCGTCCCACCGGACCCTGGCGCGCCAGGCCAGCGAGCTGAGCCATATCCAGCAGATCAGCGACTATGAGTTCTACCTCGAATTCCAGCCCCAGGTCTCGACCCGGACCGGGCTGTGCACCGGTTGCGAGGCGTTGATGCGCGCGCGCGATGCCCAGGGCACCGTGCATTCGCCGTGGGAGTTCCTGCAATGGCTGGCGCAGGCGCGGCTGATGCCGGACGTGGATATGTGGGTGGCGTCCCAGGCGGTGCGCCAATACCAGAAGTGGCAGAAGCTGGGCTTCGGGTTGCCGATGACCATCAATATTTCCAGCGCCACCCTGACCGACGCCGCCTATGGCGAGCGTCTGGTGGAGATCCTGGCCCAGGCCCATGGCCAGGTCTCGGTGGAGATCACCGAAGACGCGCTGGTCTCGGACATCCAGGCTACCCGCCAGATCATCCAGAAGCTGCAGGCCATTGGCGCCAAGGTGTATATCGACGACTTTGGCACCGGGTTTTCGGCGTTGAGCTACCTGCACCAGTTCCCGGTGGACTTTATCAAGATCGACCGCAGCTTCGTGGTCGCCCAGCACGACCCCAAGGGCGCCCAGGTGATGACCGGCATGCTGCGCTTTTGCGAGGCGCTGAACCTGGGCGTGGTGGTGGAGGGGGTGGAAACCGCCGAGCAGTTGGCTTTCCTGAACGGCGGCACCGAATTGATTATCCAGGGCTGGTATTTCAGCAAGGCGCTGCCCGGCGATCAGTTGCAAGGCTTTGTACGCGAGCGCGCGGACCTGGCGAAGGTTTAATAGCTGCGCCGGGTCTGTTCGATGTCCTCGACCAGGCCGTCGATCGCCGCCAGGCGCGCGCGGTTGTCGTGGTCCCAGGGATGGAAGCCGGGTTTGAAGTAGTGCAGCCAGGGCACCAGCATCCGTGGAAAAACCCCCT
The DNA here is from genome assembly GCF_025466155.1 of Pseudomonas sp. 13B_2.1_Bac1. Classification (NCBI taxonomy): domain Bacteria; kingdom Pseudomonadati; phylum Pseudomonadota; class Gammaproteobacteria; order Pseudomonadales; family Pseudomonadaceae; genus Pseudomonas; species Pseudomonas sp. 13B_2.1_Bac1. The sequence continues at coordinate 40,316 of NZ_JANLOH010000007.1, forward strand.
TGGGTCCGTAGAGAAACTTCAGCATGCGCCAGGACCCCTTGAGGAATCCGACGGACTGGCGGTCGGCAATCAGCAGGCGCACGTGGAAATCCAGCACCACCAGCCAGAAGAACACCGTGGTGGTCAGCATGGTGCCGGTGCGCAGCAGGTAGCGTTTGGGGCCGGGCTTGATCACGCGGTTCCACACATCGAAGGCCACGGCCTTGTGCTCGGTTTCTTCCAGCGCGTGCCAGTACCACATCTGTCGGTAGCCCTTGAGCGAGTCGCCAAAGCGTGACGGGTCGCTCAGCAGGATTTCCGCGAGCATCGCCGTGTAGTGTTCAAGCGCGATGGTGATCGCCAGGTTGAACGACGGCGCGAAGTGTTTCTTTTGCAGGTCGAGGATGAATTTCAGGCGCCGGTCCAGGGTGTGGGCGGGCAGGCCTGCCGCTTGCAACAAGTCGTTGTAGGCCACGTGTTCACGGCTGTGCATGGCCTCCTGGCCGATAAATCCCTGGATCTCTTTCTTCAGTTGCGGATCATCGATGCGCTGGCGGTAATGGCGCACGCTGTCCATGAAAAACAGCTCGCCCTGAGGAAACAGCAGCGACAGGGCGTTGAAGAAATGCGTGATGAACGGGCCCTGTTCGTGCCAGTTGGTGATGCGCTCGGCAGGCAGGTCGAAATGAATATCGCGACGGATCGGCAACATGGTGCGTGCTCCTGTTCAGAGTCTGGGCTCGTCGTTGGTTTCAAACACTGGCGTGCGCGGCTTGGGCGCCATGCGCCGGCTGGCCAACACCACGAGCGCCTGGTACGCCGCCGGCAGGCAGCGGGCGAGCAGGTCGAGAAAGTACGCGTCGCGGCCAATCAGCACGCGGCGTTTGTTTTTGCGCACGCCGTGCAGGATCACCTTGGCGGCCTGGTCGGCGTCAGTGATGAAGAGTTTTTCGAAGTCGGCGCGGGCCTGCTGTTCGCTGTGGATCAGAAAGCCGGTCATGTTCGCGTCGATTCGGCTGCTGCGGCAGATATCGGTACGAATGCCGCCCGGGTGCACGCAGGTGGCCGAGACGCCGCAGCGCTGCAGGTCGAGCTCCTGGCGCAGGGACTCGGTAAAGCCGCGCACCGCAAACTTGGTGGCGTTGTAGCCGCTCATGCCGGGCTGCGCGAACAGGCCGAACACGCTGGACGTGTTGATCACGTGGCCCTCGCCGGACGCTTTTAAATACGGCAGGAACGCCTTGGTGCCATGGACCACGCCCCAGAAATTGATGCCGACGATCCACTCCAGGTCGGCGTAGTCCACGCCTTCGACAGTGCTCGACAAGGCCACCCCGGCATTGTTGAACACCAGGTTGACCTGGCCGTGTTCGGCCACACAGCGCGCGGCCCAATCCTGCATGGCCTGGCGGTCGGCAACATCCAGTACCTGCAGGGTGATGTGTACGGGTGAGAGGGTCGAGGCCTTGATCATCTCCAGCGTCTGTTCCAGCCCTTGGCTGTTCTTGTCCGACAGCGCCAGGTGGCAGCCTTCTCGTGCGAGGGCCAAGGCCAGGGCACGGCCCATGCCGGACGCGGCGCCAGTAATTGCCGCCACGCGGCCATTGAAGGTCTTCATGACAGGCTCCCTTCTGCAGTGGAGTGAGGCGCTTGGACGGCACGCGCCGGCGTATTGATCGGCACCAGGCTGGCCACGTAGTCCTTGAGCGCAAACTGGCGGGTCACCTGCTTGAAGCGCCAGGTCGAACCCGGCCACAAGGTGGTGTTCTTGCCGGTGCGCGGGTCGAGGTACCAGCTGCGGCATCCGCCGGTGTTCCAGATGGTGCGCTTGAGCTTGTCCTGCAGTTGCTGGTTGTAGGCGCTTTCCACCGCCAGCTTGACGTCCACACTGGCGATGCGATGGCGTTGCATCTGCCGAAGCGCGTCGAGGATGTAAGTGACCTGGGCCTCGATCATCAGGATCATCGAGTTGTGCCCCAGGCCGGTATTGGGCCCGACAATCAGGAACAGGTTGGGATAGCCCGGCACGGTGGTGCCTTTGTAGGCGTGGGCGCCGTCCTGCCAGGTGTCCATCAGGTCCACGCCGTTACGCCCAATGATGCAGTCGCGGGGCAGGGGATCGGTGGCCTGGAAGCCGGTGCCGAAAATCAGGCAATCGGCCGGGTGCTTGATGCCGTCGGCAGTGATCACGCCGTCGGCTTCGATGCGTGCCACGGCGTCGGTCACCACTTCGACATTGCTGCGCGACAACGCCGGATAGTAGTCATTGGAGATCAGCACGCGCTTGCAGCCGATGGTGTAGTCAGGCGTCAACGTCTTGCGCAGGGAAGGGCGGGCGACTTGTTTGTGCAGGTGGCGCAGGGCGATTTTCTGCACCATTTTCATCAGCCGCGGATGCAGCGCAAAGCCGACCACGCGGCCTTCCAGGGCCCAGTAAAACGCACCGCGCACCAGGCGCTGGGTGAAAGGCAGGTGCTTGAACAGCCAGCGTTCGGACGGCGTAATTGCGCGGTCAGGCTTGGGCATGATCCACGGCGGCGTGCGCTGGAACAGGTCCAGGTGAGCCACCTGTGGCGCGATCTGCGGCACAAACTGAATGGCACTGGCGCCGGTGCCGATCACCGCCACGCGCTTGCCTTTCAGCGAGTAGTCGTGGTCCCACTGCTGGGAATGGAAGCGCTTGCCCTTGAAGTTCTCCAGCCCTGGAATATCCGGCAATGCCGGGCGCGACAAGCCGCCCATCCCCGACACCAGCACCCGCGCACTCACCTGGCGACCACCATTGAAGCTCAGTTGCCAGCGTTGCTCCTGTTCATCGAAGACCGCGCGTGTCAGGCCCATGCCGAAGCGCAGGTAGGGCTTGAGCTCGAAGCGCGTGGCGCAGCGTTCGAGGTAAGCACGGATTTCCGCTTGGGGCGCGAATTGCCGCGTCCAGTCCGGGTTGGGCGCAAACGAAAACGAATACACGTGCGACTGCACATCACAGGCGCAGCCCGGGTAGTGGTTGTCTCGCCAGGTGCCGCCGAGGGTCTCGGCCTGCTCGGCGATAAAGAAGTCGGTGAAGCCGGCTTCCTTGAGCTTGATGGCCATGCACAGGCCGGCAAAGCCTGAGCCGATGATGGCGATATCGATCAAATCACTGTGGGCATTCATAGGCAGGCCCTCGTAGGCATCGGATGTGCTCCTGTTTTTGTTTTGTCTTTTAGATAGAACACCATTGCAAAGGAAAATTGAATTATTTATTTTAAAAAAGATTTTAAATAATCTACCTGAAAATATCGCCTACGCTAGTCACTGGCTCCTCATGTGCGACTTGTCCGACGGACGAGCAGGGTCTGCACGTAGTTTAGGTCCAGGGTTGGACGATAGGCCGAGGCCTGATCAATTCCGGTCAGGTTCCCGGCAGCAGGGAAGCAGAGGACCGAGCTATGGCTGTCGAATGGATGATTGCTGCGGCGGTGTTTATCGGCGTGAGCGCGCTGTTGTGGGGCGTCAGTGCCTGGATGACACGGCGTATTGAAGCCGCTGTTCCGATCAACGGGCGCTTCGTGGAGGTCAACGGCGAGCGCTTTCATTATGTAGAAGAGGGTAAAGGCCCGCCGCTGGTGATGATTCACGGGCTGATGGGCAGCAGTCGCAACTTGACCTATGCCTTGTCCGGGCAGTTGCGGGAGCAGTTCCGGGTGATCACCCTCGATCGTCCGGGGTCAGGTTATTCCACCCGACATGCCGGCACTGCTGCCGACCTGCCGGCCCAGGCGCGACAAGTTGCGGCGTTTATCAACACGCTGGGCCTGGATAAACCCCTGGTGCTGGGACATTCCCTCGGCGGGGCGATTTCCCTGGCGCTGGCCCTCGACCATCCCGACGCCGTATCGGGCCTGGTCCTGGTCGCACCGCTGACCCATCCCCAACCGACCTTGCCGCTGGTGTTCTGGTCGCTGGCAGTACGCCCTGCCTGGCTGCGTCGCTGGGTGTCGCACACCCTCACCGTGCCGATGGGCCTGCTGACCCGCCGTGCAGTGGTCAAGGGCGTGTTCGCGCCCGATCCGGCCCCGGAGGATTTCGCCACCCGTGGCGGCGGGCTGCTGGGCATGCGCCCGGACAACTTCTACGCCGCCTCCAGCGAGATTGCGCTGGTCAATGATTACCTGCCAGGCATGGTCAAGCGCTACCCGCAGCTGACGCTGCCCATCAGCCTGATCTACGGGGCCCGGGACAAGGTGCTGGACTTTCGTCAGCACGGCCAGGCACTCGCCGACAAGGTGCCGGGCTTGAAGATGCAGGTGGTGGAGGGGCGCGGCCATATGCTGCCGATCACTGCCACGGCGCGTGTGGTCGAAGCGGTGCAGCACCTGGCCAAGCGCATGCGACCCGGCGAAACCGCGACGATTCTGCAGCCGTCCTTTGCGTTGGCGAGCAAATAGTCATGCCTCACGTTGCGGGTTCGAACGTCCGGAATGCCTGCTCTAGAGACCTGACCAAACGGCTGAAAAAGAGACTGCTCAGTCACGTAAAAAAGGCCTCGAAAAAGTAGTTGACGACCTATCGATTCCGCGCTATTTATTTAAAAAAATATTTCAATATTTATTTTGAAATGATTTTTGAAATGCCTAAGAGCGAATAAAAATGAAAAAAACGTCTTTTATCGCATGGTTGAATTCCCGGAGCATCCATCGCTCCCTGAACCAGTTTTTTGTAACCCTGCCAACCCGCCTCATCCGGAGGCTGCCATGAATCAGACACTGGCAGCCCCAAGCGTATGGACCGACGGCAAGCGTCACCTGTGGTGGCTGGGGATCATGCCGCTGGCCACTCCGCTGTTGTCTGGCGCCCTGGCGATCACCACCGGTATCCAGCAACTGTGGTGGGTCGGCGTGCTGGTGATCTTCGGCCTGATCCCACTGATCGACGGCCTGCTCGGTGAAGACGTCAGCAACCCGCCCGAATCAGCCGTCAGCAGCCTGGAGTCCCAGAGCTATTACCGCTGGATCGTCTACACCGGCGTGCTGTTTGTGATTTCGTCGGTGGTGGTCACCGGCTGGCTGGCTGCAGGCGGTATCGAGTGGATCATCCAGGGTGGTCTGGTACAGGCCGCCGCGAGCCTGGAGCCGACCGGCTGGCTGTCGCAGGCTGCCCACTACATCACCGCACGCACTCAGTTGCATGGCGAGCCGAGTTGGTTCACCTATCTAGGCATGGCGATGTCGACCGGCGCCGCCACCGGTATTGCAATCAACACCGCCCATGAACTGGGGCACAAGCCCAACGCGCTTGAAGTGTTTCTCGCCAAGGTCACCCTGGCGCCGACCTTCTACGGGCACTTCTACACCGAACACAACCGTGGCCATCACGTGCGTGTCGCCACACCGGAAGACCCGGCCAGTTCGCGACTGGGTGAAAGCTTCTGGGCTTTCCTGCCGCGCTCGGTGTGGTTCAGCGCACGCTCGGCCTGGAACCTGGAGCGCGAGCGCCTGCGCAAACTCGGCCTGCCGGCCTGGCACTGGAAGAACGCTGTGCTCAGTGCCTGGATGTACAGCGTGGTGTTGTGGGGGGCGATGATCTACTGGCTCGGGGCGGCGGTGATTCCCTTCCTGATCATCCAGGGCATCTACGGCTTCTCCCTGCTGGAAGTGGTGAACTACGTGGAACACTACGGCCTTAAACGCCAGAAGTTGCCCAATGGCCGGTATGAACGTTGTTCGCCTCGGCACTCCTGGAACAGTAACCGTATTGTCACCAATATCTTCCTGTTCCAACTTCAGCGGCACTCTGATCACCATGCCAACCCGACACGCAGTTACCAGTCGTTGCGACACTTTGATGAGTCACCGCAACTTCCCTATGGGTATGCGAGCATGATTGTCTGGGCGTATGTGCCGTACTTGTGGCGCCGTCGCATGGACCACCGCGTACTTAATCATTACGCCGGGGATATTTTCCTGACCAACCTTCAGCCCTCACAACGGTTGAAGTACCTGGAGAAGTACAGCAACAGCGCTACACCGTTCTAAGTGTAAGTAACATGTTGTTGGCGTACTCGGGGCCTGCGTGCCGCGCAGGCCTCTATCGCCCGAGTTTTTTCAGATCAGTTGCACGTAAGTTGTTTGACCCGAACAAAAATAATTAAAGGGAAGGACGTACACCATGCAATCACCTGCCAAGTTCACCACCCACATCGTATTGGCTGCGCTGGGGCTTATCGCCTATCACCAGGCCCAGGCCGCCCGCATCGAACCGGCCGGCAGTGCCTTTACCGCCCAAGGCCCGATCAGTTTTTCCAAGGGCGCGTTGATCAGCGCCGATTGCACCATCAAGGTGGCCGGCAAAGTTGCGGCCGATGGGTCATCGGTGGATGTTGAGAAAGTTGAATTCGATGGCGGCCTCAAGTGCAGCCGTGTCGAAGCCACCAACTTGCCCTGGGTGTTGATTGCCAAAGACACCAAGAGTGGCTCCATGTCGAAGATCAGCGTAGATGTCCACGCCTTCGGCCTGGGCGGCAAGTGCGGCCCTTCCACGGCCGATGGCACCTGGGATAACGCTACCGGCAAGTTGGAGGCGGCCAATGTACCGATTGGCGAAGACTGCAAGATCAAGACGGTGTCGATCAAGATGCCGCCGAACTTCAAAGTTGTTGAATAACGTGCTGCGGTAATTGAATTGAGATTTGGCTGGAAAGGGAAGTTCCGCTTTGTTTCACCGTGACCTCTCGTTCATGGCCATTACCCCTGGCGAAATGACTCGCCATAACATGTGAGGAAAAACAATGAAAAGTTTGAAAACCCTCGTGTCGTTGTCTGCTTTGGCTGTTTGCATGGGTGCTGCTTCGATGGCCAATGCTGTGAGTATCGCTCCGATCAGCAGTAATTTTTCCGCGTCCGGTTCACTTACTGTGAAGTCACCCTCTTCTTTTCAGTTGCCCATTACGTGTGACGTGAAGTTTGATGGTTCTGTAAACGATGTGGGAATTGCGAGTATCACCAAAGTCACCGTGTCGGGTAGCAACAGCCTGTGCAAGCTGCCTCAAATCACGGGTGTGCCATGGACACTGACGGCTACATCCCTGAGTGGTACTTCAGGCGGCGGGAATGTCACCAACGTCGGTTACACCATTCCTGCCACCGTGTTGTATCCAGCGTCCAACTGCGGTCCATCGACCGTTACGGTGGCCTACAACAACAGCACTGGCGTGTTGACCACCAGCCCGACAAGCCAGCCTCTCGGTTCGTCCTGCACCCTTCAAAGCCTGAGTGTAACGGTGACCACATCGCCGCTGCTGCAGATCGTTCCTTAATCGTCCCGCAGAGCACTCTGGGCTGATCACCCACGGCAAAGACAGGTGCCTCGCAAGAGGCATCTGTTGCGACAAACCATCGGTATTTACCCGCTGGGGCGGTATAAAAACAATAAGGAGTGGAGCATGAATAATAAGAAACAACAGGCACAAACATTCCTGAGCCTGGCATTGCTCAGTGGATTCATGGTGGCTGCCGGTTCGGCCCAGGCGGGAGCGTTCATGACGCCGACGACAAACGCCGCCGGCTGGGGGCGCGCATTTGGTGGTGGTTCGTTGTTCAAGAACGACCCGTCATCGGCCTATAACAACCCCGCTGCCATGGCATTTATCGACAAGAACATTTCCCAGTTCACGCTCAACTACGCAAATATCGATATCAAATATAAGGGTAACGCGTACGACTACTCTGGTCGGCCTACGTCGGCCACGGTTTTGGATCCCGACTTCAATCCGATCTACAGCACTAGAACGGGAGATGGGGGCCAGGCGGGTTTTGAGGCATGGGTGCCTACCGGCTTCATGGTCATGCCAATTAATGATCGCCTGAACTTCGGTCTGAGTCAGGTCGTCCCGATGGGGGCGAGGACAAGCTACGACAATGATTGGAAAGGCAGGGACTTCGCGGTTGATACGAAGATCGAGACGGTTGCACTGACTGGCTCGCTGTCGTTTAAAGTCACAGACGAGTTCTCCGTTGGGGGCGGTGCAATTCTTCAGCACACCTCTGGTTTTGTAAGCCAGAACGTCGACTTGTATGCCGCAGCGGCACAGTCTGCGGACTTCGGTTTTACGCCCTTTGCTGCGGGTCAGGGCTTTTCGTTGATGCGCGTCAAAGTCGACAATACATCGCTGGGCTGGTTCGCCGGTATCGCCTGGAAGCCGACCAGTCAGGACACGCTGGGCCTGAATTACCACGCGAAAATAAAGAATAAATTAGAGGGCAAATACAACATCTACGCCGACGAACAATCTCGGTTGCTCATGACCACGCCTGTTCTTGACGGTAAAACCCTGGTGGAAATGGCCTACCCAGGCCTGCACCTCTACCCCGATGGAGCCAAGGCCTCTACCCAATTGGATATCCCGGCTACCGCATCCTTCGATTGGGTACATCAATTCAATGATCGTTGGGGTGTTGGCTTCAGCGCGACCTGGACGGATTGGTCATCATTCAAAGCGCTGACCCTCAAGTCCGAAGGCAGCACCATCGTTTCGATTCCCTATCGCTACAAAGATGCATGGCAATTCTCATACGGCACCGACTACAAACTGACTGACGACTTTACCGTGCGTGGCGGTATTTCTTTTGACCAGACGCCTACGCCGGACGCCACCCGTGACCCGCGTATTCCGGACGGTGACCGCACGTTCGTGTCCCTGGGCTTGGGCTACAAAGTCCGTGCAATACCAGGCTTGAGCGTCGACGGTGCTTATTCCCATCAATTCGTGGAGACCGTCAAGCTGAGGACTAAAAACGTGGATCGCCTTGGAGGGGCCAGCCTCGATGGCAAGTCAGAGGCGCGTGGTGATGTGGTTAGCGTATCTGCAACTTACGAGTTTTGATCCGGCCACATTCATATTTGCCAGCAGTTAGCGCATCTTTCTGTTGTGCTGCATATGGATGACGCATCGACGGGTTGCCCACGCGACCCGTTCCGATTTTCTGATCCCATCAACCCATCAGGCTGACCCATTCAGCCGCCAATTTTTTCGCCCAAGCATTAAATAAAAATTTCAAAACAAAATTTGAATTTAGCTTTCCAAGTTTGTAGTGTGGCTTTACGCCGCAGGTCAATCCGACCTTCCGCACGTAAACCACGCCCTGAATCGAGTCGAGGTATCCCATGGTTATCTGGTTATTGGTGGGTTTCGCAGCTGCGATTGCCCTGGCGTATCGACAAGCCGCTGCCACCCTGTGGTTGGGCGCTGGCCTGGTCTGGTTGGCGATTGGTTACCTTTTCAACGTGGTGGCGGCGTTCGGCGCTACCGTCGCGGCGGTGCTGGTGGTGTTACCGGCGTTGCTGATGACCCTCAAACCGCTACGCCGCACGCTGTTGACCAGCAAGGCCCTCGGCCTGTTTCGTACGATCATGCCGGCGATGTCCGACACCGAACGCGCGGCTATCGAGTCCGGCACCGTGTGGTGGGACGCCGAGCTGTTCAGCGGCAAGCCCAACTGGCAGCGCCTGCTGCAAGCTGCGCCGGCCAGCCTGAGCGCGGAGGAGCAAGCCTTCCTCGACAATGAGGTGGAAACCCTCTGTGACATCGCCAACGACTGGGAAACCACCCAGGTCTGGCAGGACATGTCGCCCGAAGGCTGGCAGTACACCAAGGACGCCGGCTTCCTCGGCATGATCATTCCCAAGCAGTACGGTGGCAAAGGCTTCTCCCACTATGCGCATTCGCAGGTGGTGATGAAGCTGTCGACGCGCTGCTCGGCGGCCGCGATCTCGGTGATGGTGCCCAACTCCCTCGGTCCGGCCGAGCTGCTGTTGCACTACGGCACCGATGCCCAACGCAATTACTACCTGCCGCGCCTGGCGCGGGGTGAAGACATCCCGTGCTTTGCCCTGACCAGCCCGTATGCGGGCTCGGACGCCGGGGCGATTCCCGACCTGGGCATCGTCTGCAAAGGCACGCATGAAGGCCAGGAAGTACTGGGTTTCCGCGTGACCTGGGACAAGCGCTACATCACCCTGGGCCCGATCGCCACGGTGCTTGGCCTGGCGTTTCGCGCCGAAGACCCGGAAGGCCTGTTAGGCGCTCCCGGTTCGCTCGGCATCACCTGTGCGCTGATCCCGACGTCGCACCCAGGCGTCAATAGTGGCCGTCGCCACTGGCCGCTCAACGCGGTGTTCCAGAATGGTCCTACCACCGGCAAGGATGTTTTCATCCCACTGGAATGGGTGATCGGTGGCCGCGAGCAAGTCGGTAACGGCTGGCGCATGTTGATGGAATGCCTGGCCGCCGGCCGCGCGATCTCCCTGCCTTCGGCCAACGTCGGCCTGGGCAAGGTCGCAGTGCGCGGCACCACCGCCTACGCGGCGATGCGCAAGCAGTTCGGCCTGCCCATCGGCAAGTTCGAAGGCGTGCAGGCGCCGCTGGCGCGCATGGCCGGGCACTTGTATGCCTGCGATGCGGTGCGCAAGGTCTCGGTGGCGTCCCTGGACGCCGGTGAGAAACCGTCGGTGATCTCGGCCATCGCCAAGTACCACGTCACCGAACGGGCGCGGATTATCGTCAACGACGGCATGGACATCGTCGCCGGCAAGGGCATCTGCATGGGGCCCAATAACTTCCTGGCGCGCGCCTACCAGCAGAGCCCCATCGCCATCACGGTGGAAGGCGCGAACATCATGACGCGCTGCCTGATCATCTTTGGCCAGGGCCTTATCCGCTGCCATCCTTATGTGTTCCGCGAGATGGAAGCGGCGCGCCACCCGGACCGGCGCAAGGCCCTGGAAGATTTCGACAGCGCGATGTTCGGCCATATCAGCTTTGTGTTGGCCAATACCGTGCGTGCGGCGGTGCATGCCCTGACGGGCGGGCGGCTGATTTCCGCCCCGGCCAAGACCGACCCGGCGTTGGCGTCCTACTATCGCCAGGCCAATCGCCTGTCGGTGGTCCTGGCGCTGATCTCGGATATTTCCATGGGCGTGCTGGGCGGTGCCCTCAAGCGCAAGGAAAGTATTACCGGGCGCCTGGGCGATATTCTCTCGCAGCTGTACATCCTGTCCTGCGTACTCAAGCGCTTCGAGGACGACGGTCGGCCCCAGGCGGATTTACCGTTGGTGCATTGGGCAGCGCAGGACGCGTTGTTGCGCGCCCACGAAGCGCTGGCCGAAGTGCTCGACAACTACCCGTCGAAAGCCGCCGCCGCAGTGGTGCGAGGCTTGAGTTTCCCGTTCGGCATTCCCCTGCACAAGCCCTCGGATCGCCTGCTGGCCCAGGTGGCCGATGTGGTGCAGACCCCCGGCGAAACCCGCGACCGTCTGCTGGCCAATTCCTACATCCCGCGTCCGGAAATCGACAAGCTGGCCTACGGCGAACTCGGTTTCCGCCTGTTGCCGCAAGTCGAGCTGATCGATGCTCGCCTCAAGCCTGCGGTCAAGCAGGGGCTGATCGAGCCGATGCCGATCTCCGCCACGGCCTTCACCGCCTGGCGCGTCAAGGCGCGGGCGCTGGACCTGATCAGCGACGACGAAGACAGCTTGCTGGGGCGCTACGTGGAATACGCCGATCACGGCATCCAGGTGGACGATTTCCCGCAGGACTTTGGCTTGCTGGAGGCGTTGCAACAGCGCAAGCAAGCGCTGGAACCGCCGGCAAAGCGCAAGTCCAGCCAGGGTGAAAACGCCTCGGTCAATTGAGTGGTACTGAATGAACACGCTCAGTGTGGGAGCTGGCTTGCCTGCGATGGCAGCGGCTCGGCTTGACTGTTTGAACCCCGAGGCCCCCACCCC